>JAJQGL010000062.1 GCA_021200535.1 Clostridiaceae bacterium
ATATATATGTATTCATTTTTGTGGGATTTATCATTTCGTTTATCTGTAAAAATGAGAGAATCAAAAATATAGGAAAAACGCTTTTTGCATTTGGCCTTTTGTTTCTTGGCATTGAAACGATGGGAGATGTCATGAAGCCGCTGGCTTCCAGCCCGGTGTTTACGGACATGATTGCAAGGGTTGCAGATATTCCGGTCCTTGGTGTGGCTGTGGGAACGTTAATGACACTGGTGGTTCAGAGCAGCAGCGCAACGATTGCCGTACTGCAGAATTTTGCTTCTCAGGCCGGTTCAGATGGTGTGACCAGTATTCTTGGCCTGGCGGGCGCTATCCCTATTTTGCTGGGAGATAATATCGGTACAACCATTACAGCGCTCCTTGCGTGTGTGGGACAATCAAAGGATGCAAAGCGGACTGCTATAGCGCATACGATATTTAATATTTCCGGCGCCCTGTTGTTTATTTGGTTTGTCAAACCTTTTGCAGCCCTTGTGCAGCGCATCTCACCCAGCGGGGCGGAGGTGGACGTTATCTCCAGACAAATTGCAAATGCCCATACCATTTTTAATATCACAATGACCGTTATCTGGATTGGGCTGCTGGGGGTGATGGTAAAAATTGTAATGAAGATTGTGCCGGAAGGAAAACGGGAAATGACAGATCCGTCACGTCCGGTTTATCTGGACAGGAATGTGATTACACAGCCGGCTGCAGCACTTCGGCTTGTGGCAAAAGAGGTTCTCCATTTTGGGGAGATTGTGAAAAGTATGCTTTCTGATGTGACAGACGCAGTAAAAGGCAATGATGTGCATGCACTTATGCAGGTCAGGGACTATGGGAAGGCTCTTGCTTCTTTACATATGGAGATTAATGATTATCTGGCAGAGCTGTTTGCTTCCGGAGCTTTGACGGAGATGCAGGCAACGCAGACGGCGAGGCTTTTGTATGTGCTGAGTGATGTAGACCGGATGGGCAGCCTGACCGTGGAAATGGCAGAATCTATTCAGGAAAAGATTGAAAATAAATACCGTTATTCAAAGGATGCCATGAGCGATCTGGAAAAAAGCATGAAGTATATCGGAAAAATGTACGAAAATGCCATGATGGCATTAACGGACCGGGATGAAGCAGCCTTAAGCAAAATCTTAAAACATAAGGAAGAGGTGCTGAATCTGGATATTGAGATGCGCAAATCCCATATGCAGCGCATTACGGAGAAAAAGTGCAAAAAGAAACTTTCGGTTCCGTTTATGCGGATCCTGCACTGCATTGACCGCATGGGCAACAGCTGCGTGAATCTTACCGAGGTTGCGGTAAACCAGATGGATTTTGCCTATTTTATCGGAAATGTATCGGAGGTGGCAGCAGATGATCTGGTTTCTGGGAAATCAGCTCGAAGAGACTGACATGGAAGCTGTACTTCAAAGCGACGCGCCAGCACTGTTTGTCATTACGGAGAGGCAGAGTCAGGCTGTTTTGCAAGAGCTGTCCATAAATATGGAGGCGGATAAATCACTTGTGGATATTTGTTTCTGCAAGGTGGAAAGCCAGCAGGAATGCCTGTATGGGACATTAGCGATTCCCCGGCTTCTGGATGTGTTAGGAAGCCGTTACCGGATGGCCTATGTTATCACACATCGCTATGTTGTGCTGATTGATAACAGCGGCTTTGCGATGCGGCTGATTGAACGGATTCGGATGAAAAGGGGGAATCAGGGAGAGACAAGAGAACGTTTTTTATATAATTTCATTGTGGAATTTATTTCCGGAGATGCAGAGATTTTAGAGCAATATGAACGAGAGCTGATGGAGATGGAGGATGAGACGGAGAAAAATATTTCTGAAAATTTCCAGAGCAGGCTGCAGCCTGTCCGCAAGCAGCTGCTGACACTCCGGGGCTATTATGACCAGCTGATGGATATGGTACGGGAAATGGAGGAAAATGAAGACCGTTATTTTGCGCACAAACAGCTCAAATATTTTGGTACCGCCGCTGACCGGGCGGAACGCCTGAAGGACCGGACGAGTTATCTTTTGGAGTATGCCCAGCAGGTGCGGGATGCACACCAGGCGCTGATTGATGCAAGGCAAAATAAGAACATGCAGTTTCTGACCGTTATTTCAACGATATTTTTTCCGCTGACACTGATTACGGGATGGTACGGGATGAATTTTCAGAACATGCCGGAGCTAAAAAGCGGATATCCGGTCGTTATTCTGGTCAGTCTGTTCGTTGTAGTAATCTGTCTGCTGATATTTAAAAAGAGAAAAATTCTGTAGGAAATACAGCAGATACGGCGGGGCTGTGAATAGTAACGGGGAATAAAATATGGTTGAATGGGTATGATAGACAGGCAGGACGGAAAAAGTAATTGACAAAGGATTTGGAATGGTTTACAGTAAAAAACAACACATTGGTCTGCTAAATCTTAGAGGATGAGGCTCATGTATATCAATCGGTAACAGGCGGGTGGATATACGCTGAGCCTCTTTTCATTTCATAAAATCCTGTTTCGTTTCACGAATAGGAGAAAATACATAAGCGGTGTCTGCATTGGCGCTGCGGAAAGAGGAAGCTATGGTAGAAATGATTTGGTCTATTGTGAAACTGATAATTGGTTTTGTGCTGCTGATAAAGGGAGCGGATTTTTTTGTGGAGGGCAGCTCTGCAGTGGCCAGGCGCCTGCGTGTGCCATCCATTATCATTGGGCTTACGATTGTGGCGATGGGAACCAGCCTGCCGGAATGCGCCGTCAGTGTGACTGCATCCCTGGGAAAGAACAACGAACTTGCCGTCAGCAACGTGGTAGGCTCAAATGTATTTAACCTTATGGCTGTCTGCGGATTTGCCGCATTGTTTACCCCTCTTGCAGTGCAGAAAAAGACACTGAAAAAGGAGTTCCCGTTTTCGGTGATCTGTGAGGTACTTTTGCTGGTGACAGGCTATATCGGAATGGCGATAGGCCGTTTGGATGGTGTGCTTTTTCTGGCAATTTTTATTTGCTTTCTGGTATCCATGGTGCGCTCAGCGCTAAAAGCCCGCGCAAATGCAGAAGAAGCAGCAGAGGACACAGAGCTTCTTTCGGTGTGGCGCTGCGTGGTTTATATTGTGGGCGGCTGCATTGCCATTAAATATGGCGGTGATTTTGTCGTTGACAGCGCTTCTTATGTGGCTTCGTCAATGGGGCTTACGCAGAATCTGATTGGTCTTACAATCGTTGCGCTGGGAACCAGCCTGCCGGAGCTTGTAACCTCGATTGTGGCGGCAAAGAAGGATGAAGTCGATATGGCATTGGGAAATGTTATCGGCTCAAATATTTTTAATATTTTATTGGTGCTGGGGGTTGCGGCAGCGATCAGCCCGATTGCGTTTATTATGGAGAATATAATTGATGTTATCCTGTTAATCGCAATGAGTGTTCTGGTATGGATTTTCGCATGGACGAAACAGCAGATTGGGAAAAAAGAGGGAATTGCCATGATTGTTGTCTATGCGGCGTATCTGGTGTATATTATTGTGCGGTAGCAGCACAGATTTGAATCACAGAGCCGGATCAGCTGTTTACTTCTGCGAATAGCCGTTAAAGATGGTTTTTGTTATTTTTTGTCCGCTGTACAAGATACGGCTTACTGAAAAGTAGAAAAGAAGGATTATAAAAATGCGCAACTTTTTAAAGGAGTTGCGCATTTTTGATGAAAAAAGTTGCAAAAGGTAAATTAAATTAGTGAATATGCACAAAAAAACAAGGAAAATATCGGACTATTTGTTAATTGAAATAATTAATTTATCTATGATATAGTAAAAACAGGTTAACCGATTGCGCCGCAAGAAATTGTGCGCGGTGTGAAACAACAGTAAATTAGCAGATCAGTAAAGAAAAGTATCTGAATGCAGAATGGAGGGAAAATGAAAGTACGAGGAAAAGGGAAAGCCGTCATACGTTCCTGGAGAAAATGTGCTGCGCTTCTTATGGCGTTTTGCATGGTTGTGACATTCAGTGTGACGAATGTCTATGCAGATGATGGTTCTGATACGGAATCGGATTATAGCGTAAAGATAGAAGCTGCCGATGCGGATGGCAATGCTTTGACGGCTGGAGATGACGGAGCGTATTCTTCTGTGGCAGCAGGAGATACGATCACTTTGAAGGCGACAGTGACAAATGGCAGTGGAGAAGAGATCACAGATTTATCAGATGCGGAATTATATCTTTGGTGGTATGGTTCCGATTCAGATGCCAGCTTATGGGATGCGAATGCAGGGCTTGCGTATTCCGATTATGATGATAACAGCGGACATTCCTTCTCGGTAAATGTGACTTTCTCAAATAGCGGTTCGTATCTGTTGTATGCAGAGATTCAGGATTCATCCTGGAATGATATCACTGTGGAATCTGTTGCGGTTTCGGTTTCGGAGGCCGATACATCAGATTATGTTGAGGCGGATATTGATGTGACGCCGGTGAGCGGTCTTTCTGATGAGTTTGTTATGGGCGTTGACATTTCTTCTGTGATATCAGAGCTGGACAGCGGTGTAAAATATTATGACTATGATGGAAATGAGATCACTACGGTGGATGATTTTTGCCAGCTTCTGGCCGATTCGGGAGTAACGCATGTACGCGTGCGTGTCTGGAATGACCCATATGATTCAGAAGGCAACGGCTATGGCGGCGGAAACTGCGATGTTACGAATGCGGCAGCGATTGCGGCGGCATGTCAGAAAGCAGGGCTTTCTATGCTGATTGATTTTCATTTTTCAGACTTCTGGGCGGATCCGGGCAGGCAGTTAGAGCCTAAGGCATGGGAGGATTACTCGCTGGATGAAAAAAAGACAGCAATGGGAAGCTTTGTTAGTGAATCGCTTACAACCATTGCAGAGACAGGCGCAGAGATTGATATGGTTCAGATTGGAAACGAGACAACCAATGCGTTTGTGGGAGTATCAAGGACAACTGCCTCCGGGGAGGAAAATCCGGACTTTTATGCACTGTTTCAGGCTGGTTCTGAGGCGGTTGCAAGCTTCAATCAGGACAACAGTGATGATATCAAGGTGGTTATCCACGTGACAAATCCGGAATCCGGAAGTATGAGCGAAATGGCATACAGCCTGGATGCAAACAGTGTTGATTATGACATTCTTGCAACATCCTATTATCCGTTTTGGCATGGCACGCTTGATAATTTAAAGAGTGAAATGGAAAATGTAAAATCGACATACGGCAAGGATGTCATGGTGGCGGAAACCAGTTACCCATTTACACTCGAAGATACGGATGGACATGACAATAACATAAGGGAAGGCTCCGGAGATACAGGCATGGACTATTCTTTTTCCGTGCAGGGGCAGGCAAACAGTGTGCGTGATGTGATTGATACTGTCAATGCGGCTGGCGGAATAGGCATGTTTTATTGGGAGCCGGCCTGGATTACAGTTGGAGATACCACGGGCCTGAGCGGTGATGAATATGACACACAGGTCGATGCAAATAAGGTGCTTTGGGAACAATATGGTTCCGGCTGGGCGTCCAGCTATGCGGCAGCTTACGATCCGGACAATGTAGGGGAATGGTATGGCGGCAGTTCCTGGGATAATCAGGCGATGTTTACGGCGTCAGGAACTCCTCTGTCTACATTGAAAATATGGCAGTATGTAAAGACAGGCGCATACACCAATGCAGTGACATATGAGGCGGTTGAGGCTTCAGCGGAAACGATTACTCTGGGTTCGGATTACACGCTTCCGGATACGGTAACAGTTACATATAATAAAGGGACAAGAGCGGAAGCGGTGACCTGGAATGCAACGGAAGCTGCGGCAATAGACAGTTCGGCAGTGGGAACTTATGTTGTGACCGGCACGGTGACGCTGAATCCGGAAGAATCCTGGAGCGCAGATGATGATTATGACTGTTCTTCTGTTCCGTCTGCGGTGGAGACGACATTTACACTGACCGTAAAGGCGAAAAACCTGATTGAAAATGCAGCGGATGCCGGTTTTGAGTCGGGGGAACATTTTACATTGTCTGATTCTGATGTTCTTAGTGTTCCTTCTTCTTCTGATCCGTATGAGGGAGACTATGGCATGCACTGGTGGAATCCATCAAGTGAAAACGCAGTGACTGCGACAGTTACTTACGATCAGGCAATTAAACTGAAAGCAGGCACGTATGTTTTTGAGGCAGTTGGCCAGGGAATAGCGGGAGATACGGTAACGCTTTCCGTTTTAGATGAGTCGAAAACGGCAATAGCGGCTGGGGAAGCGCTTACTTTGACCGGATGGAATGAATGGGGTACGGCATCTGTAGAATTTACCTTAGAGGAAACGGCATCTGTTTATCTGGCGGTATTGATTGGTGCACAGCCGAGCGGCTGGGGTACTGTGGATAATATGTATCTTTACACGTATGATGAAAATGCGGGACTTTATACTGAGTTGGATGATGAAAACGGAGATGATACCGGAGACGGAACGGGAGATGATACCGGAACGAATAACGGAGACGGAACTGGAGATAATTCAGGAAATGATACCGGCAGCACCACAGAGGTTCACGCGGAAGCAATTACCCTGAGTGAGACATCGGTCACATTGGAAAAGGGAAAAACGCAGACACTGACAGCAACGGTAACGCCGGCTGGCAGCGTGGATGGGACAGTCACATGGAGCTCAGCGGACAGCGATACCGCTACAGTAACAGATGGTGTTGTGACAGCTGTGAAAGCGGGAACAACGACCATCACTGCAGAGACAGCGGGCGGATTAAAAGCAGCCTGCCAGGTGACGGTGACAGTAGCAGCGTCAAAGGTTTATGTCAATAAGACAGTGACCATAAAAAAAGGAAAAACGGCGGCTTTGACAGCAACTGTGATGCCGACAGACAGCACGGATACGCTGACGTGGACAAGCTCAAACAAAAAGGTAGCGACAGTCACTAGTAAGGGAAAAGTGAAGGCGGTTAAGAAAGGAAACGCCACAATAACAGTAAAGACATCAAGTGGGAAAAAGGCAGCTTGTAAAGTGACGGTTGTAAACAAAAAGGCAGCGGCAAAGAGTATTAAGCTGAATAAGTCAAAAGCCAGTTTGAAAGCAGGCGGGGTAATGCAGCTGAAGGCAACTATTACAAAGGGCTCGACCGATACCGTGAAGTGGAGCAGTTCAAAGCCTTCTGTTGCTAAGGTTGCAAAAAATGGCGTAGTTACAGGGTTAAAAGCCGGCACGGCGAAAATTACGGTCAAGACATCCAGCGGTAAGAAAGCAGTTTGCACGATTACTGTAAAAAAATAGAAAGCAGGGAATTTTTAATCCTATCCAAATTAAATGGCGCAGCCTGGTATGTAAATTAACCGGCTGCGCCATTAATTCTTTCATGGGTACACAGAAATTTCCGATATAGTTTTAAAGGCTGCCGCCAAAATGGAAAAGCAGCTTTTTGGTTACCGTACGATCCTCCAGGAAATCCCTTTTATGGAAGCTATAGGAAACGGCATAGACAATATGGTAAATAGCAATTCCGATCAATGTACCGATGAGTGCCAGTGCATAGTCATCAATATCGCCCCGCCCCAGTCCGGTAAAATACTGCAAAAGCTCTAGCAGAAGCGGAAAGCACAGGTACGCCAGGACCCGGGAAAACAAATTGACATTTCGGCAGTAAATTCTGGCAAGAAAGCCGAACGGAATAAAAAAGACTACGGTTTCTATCAGGTAGACTATGGCGGGAGTCAGGTCAATTCCCAGAGAAATCGCATTTTCAAAATAGCTTCCCGTTGTCATAAAAGGTATGAAATTGTGTGCGCCAAATTCAGCAAAGCCAAACGGCGGAAGATACGGAGTAATAAAAAACTGTTTCGCGATTGCCAGCAGGTATATGAGAATAAAAATAATACTCATTCCGTGAAAGAAAAAATGAAAGCAGTCGAAGCGCGGTCCACGGTCTGCAAAGTCGCGGACAAAACAGTATATATAAGGAACAAGCCAGTTGATTAAAACAAGGCATAAGGTCCAGTAATCATATTGAATCCATTCATTTGGCTGCATGGAATAAACGATTACACAGAAGCCTGCTGTAGTAATTGTCATGAAAGAGGCGTGAAGCAGACAGCTTTTGTATTCCAGGGATGTCTCAAGAAAGAAATGAGACAGTGCCAATGAGATGACTGCGGCAACAATTACTGTAATATAATGCTGTGGTATAAAATAGTAGATAAAAATTTCTAAAAGCAGGGACAGCAGTGCCAGCAAAAGTACCAGGCTGTTAATGTTGACAGAACGTTTATTCATAATTCGCCTCCATAAAATCAAAAATCACAATATCTTTCACATATCAAACTGTTAATTTCGATGTGCCAGATGCTCGTACATTCTCTTTGTAATTATAAAAGATTTTCAGAAAAAATCAATTCCTATTGAAAAAAAAGTTGTGGAATGGAATAGAAAAAGTGCTTGACAATTAGTGACAATTTT
>JAJQGL010000025.1 GCA_021200535.1 Clostridiaceae bacterium
GCATAAAAAAGCCGGGTATAAATGCTGGAAATTTGTGCATAATTCATGTATAATCAAAATATATGGCAGAATAGGAGCGATGGGATAGGTGCGACGTGAAGTTTTTTTATTTTTAAACCGAAGGGAAAGTGCCTGTTATATGGGGAATGTACAGGAATTTCCTTTGTTGGGGGAGGATTAAGAATGAAGACAATCAAAATTATGGCAAAAGCTGCCTCGCCGGATATGACGATAGCGGAGGACGTTTATACGTATGGCGGACAGCTGATTGTACCAAAGGGAACGGTATTGGACAATCGCACAATCACAAGGATAAAGTTTTATTCTATTTCTGAGATTACGATCCTGGTGGAAAATGAGGCCGTTCAGGAGCTTGATTTTCAATTAGATGAGGCGGCCTGTACAAAGGATGAAATGATTTCCCGGTTTGCAGAGAGAAACAGGAAGCGCGCTTTGGCACACGAGGATATGGAACCGGAATATCTGGACATTATCCGCGGGTCAAGGGAATATGAAGAGTTTAACAAAGATGTTTTTGAATCTGCGTTAGTGCTGGAAAATTCTCTGTCTACGTTTATCACAAGGGCAGGGGAAAACCTCGATACAAACGAATTGCTGAATCACACGAAGGATATTATTGTGATGAACCGGAATCCAATGAATACATTTCATATGCTGCAAAATGTCAGAAAATATGATGATGCAACCTTTATCCATTGTCTGAATGTAGCGATTATCTGCAATGTTTTTGGCAGATGGATTCATATGCCGCAGGATGATATTGATGTTTTGACACTGGCCGGATTGCTTCATGATGTCGGCAAAATGATGATTCCGGAAAACATCATTAAGAAACCGGAGTTTTTGACCGAAGCGGAATATTCGGTTGTCAAGCTTCATCCGAAACGGGGATATAATCTGCTGGAGTCTATGCGGATTGATGAACGGATTAAAAATGTGGCGCTGATGCACCATGAACGCTGTGACGGTTCAGGTTATCCTGATGGGTTAAAGGGAAATCAGATTGATGAATTTGCAAAAATTGTGGCGATTGCGGACATCTATGACGCAATGACTTCGGCTAGAGTTTACCGTGGACCGCTGTGTCCATTTGAAGTAATCAATGTATTTGAGGCAGAGGGTTACGAAAAATTTGAACCAAAGTATATTATTCCGTTTTTAGAGGGAATTGTTAATTCTTATCTAAATGCGGAGGTATTGCTTTCTGATGGCAGGAAGGGTGTGGTTGTGTTAAACAATAAAAATGCACTGTCGCGTCCGGTAGTCAGAGTGGGAAGCGAGTTTATTGACCTGAGTAAGGAAGATGATCTTTCCATTCATGCGATTGCGTGAAAAAAGAAACGGAAAAAACAAAACGGAAAGAAACAAAAAGAAGCCAAAAGAGGCAAAAAGAAAAAAAGAAAAGAAGAAAAGAAGCCAAAAGGGATTCCATGCCATACAAGAGGAATCCCTTTTTTAATGAATTATTTTAATGTTCCGTTATCAGCCAACTTTTAATTTGAATTTTTGTACAGCGCGCTCATCATCAATGGAAATTTTTTCCATTACAGCTCCTAATCCCCGGAGCTTTTCTTCAAAGCATTCATAACCGCGTTCTATATAACGGATGGAGTCAATCGTCGAATAGCCGTCTGCAACCAGTGCGGCAACCACTAAAGCAGCTCCAGCACGAAGATCTGGTGCGCTGATGGCAGCTCCGGTCAATTCTGTCACGCCCTCGATTATGGCAACGTTGCCCTCTACCTTGATATTTGCGCCCATTCTTGCCAGTTCATCTACATATTTAAAACGGTTTTCAAAAATACTTTCCGTTACGGTGCTGGTTCCTTCCGATAAAGCAAGAAGTGTTGCTATCTGCGGCTGCATATCGGTAGGGAAGCCCGGGTGCGGCAGGGTTTTAATCTGGGTATGCCGCAGCCTGTGGTCGGCAGTGACACGGACTGCATCATCAAATTCTTCTACTGTTGCACCTATTTCGATCAGTTTGACAGAAATTGCCTCCAAATGCTGTGGAATTACATTTCGGATTAGAACATCCCCCTTTGTCGCAGCAGCGGCTACCATAAAAGTTCCGGCTTCGATTTGATCCGGAATAATCGAATATTCTGTGGCATGCAGCTTTTCTACGCCGTTAATTCTGATTTTATCTGTTCCGGCACCTTTGATATTTGCCCCCATGCTGTTGAGAAAGTTTGCGACATCTACAATATGAGGTTCTTTGGCCGCATTTTCAATTACGGTTTTGCCCTCTGCAAGGCAGGAGGCAAGCATAATATTAATTGTTGCGCCTACAGAGACAACATCCAGGAAAATATGGCTTCCGATCAGGGATTCTGCGCAGGTATTGATCATACCATATTCAATGTTGACAGTTGCGCCTAAAGCACGAAAGCCTTTTAAATGCTGGTCAATCGGCCGGCTTCCGATATCACAGCCGCCCGGTAATGCCACCTGTGCTTTTTGGTATTTACCTAAAAGCGCTCCTAACAGATAATAGGAAGCACGAATTTTTTTAATTGAATCATAATCTATCGTCATGTTATTGATGGTACTGCCATTGATCGCAACTTCGTGAGGTCCGATACGTTTGACGGTAGCACCAATTCCCTCAATAGCGGTAAGTAACACATTAATATCCCTTACGTTAGGAAGATTGTCAATGACAACGGTTTCATCTGTCATGATTGCAGCAGCGAGTATGCCGAGCGCAGCATTTTTTGCTCCGCTGATGGTTACCTCGCCTTTCAGACAGGCACCACCCTTAATAATATATTGATTTTCCATATCGCACCTCATCAAATCCGATTTTCATTTTTTTTCATTTATCAGCTGTTTCTCTTTGTTTATGTCAGAATGTTTTTTGTCATTAATCTATTTGTCGACATGTGTAGAATTTAGTGGATACTATATTTTTACACAAGTTCACACATAACATTATTATAAACAAATCCGTTGATATGTCAATAACAAATCTATTGATATGTCAATAACAAATCCATTGACACGTCAATAACAAATCCTTTGTACAGGAAAAGTTTGCAAACAGGTTATTTTTTTCTGTTTTCAAAGTAGACAAAGGAATCAATCGCATCGAAAATATCCTGAAAGGTTTCCCGCGGAGCAGCGTCAATATATTTTTTCAGGATTTCCTGTTCTGCGGTTCCATGGTAACGCCCGTAAAAAATATCAAATAAATTGTGCCCGCGCACGTAAATTTTGATATCTTCTATATGGTCTTTGATATCCTGTTTGCTTTGAATCCGGAAGTTTTTTGCCCGGAGCATTCTTTTAACACTGGAAAGCTTAAAAAGGTAGTCCTTATATTTTTTATATAAAATATTATAGAAGTCTTCCTCTGATTTTATAACGCCAATTTTTGTCATGACTTTGGGGTCAAGAAAATAGTTTTCAAAGGAATAATATTTTAATATAAGAACATTTTCCGGTTTAACCTTTGGCAGATTTCCGACATCTTCTTTTGCGCGCTGGCTATAGTAGCTGCAAAGCTGCTTTTTCAGATATTTCGGGTTTTTGCCATCACTGTCCCGGATCATTAAAAACTGATCTTTTAAATAGAGCTGATTAATATATTTCAGGTTCGCATAGGTTTTAATGTTTGTGCAGCTGTTTGTCGGGACAATCGTGATTCGCTGCAGATTTCCATTTTCGTCAAATATTTCCGAGTAATATTTTTCCAGAAGCATGGGAAGGCGGTTTTTATCCTGCTTTCCCTCTACAATAAATACAAAGCTTACATTCATCAGGTCATTTGCCGTATAGCCAAGGTCATCCAAAATGACGTCTACATTGATATCTTCCTTGATAATTGTAAAATAATTTTCATCAAGGACAACCTCCTTGATCTGTTTTGTTGAAAAGTTAAAAATCATGTTTGGCGAATGGGTTGAAAAGACAACCTGATTCTTTTTTGACAGGCGGAACAAAATCTCGCTTGCGACCTTCTGCAGCTGCGGATGAAGATATATTTCCGGATCTTCGATCATAATAATACAGGGAAGGGTATTATCTTCATCAATGTATGCCTCCAGAAGGGACAGCGCGTAAATGCTCCGGAGTCCCTCACTGAGATAGTTGATTGATCCGGCGCAGCCGCCCCGGTCTTTGTTGTATACCATCGTATCAATGTGTAAAAGACTGTCAATATCATAGTTCATCACATATTGGATTTCCTGCGAAGGGCTTCCGTTTGAATGAAAGTATTCATTTACTTTTTTTGCAAATTCATTTAAGTTGGTACGAAATAATTTATATTGTAAGAGGCGGGCAGTTTCAAAAAGGGTTAGCTCCTCTGGTGTTTTTTTATTGATTACGCCGATGCATTGAAAGCAGCGGTTGCATGTTCTGGTAGAATCAAAGGTGCATTGGTTATCCTTCAATTTCTGAAAGGATTCTTTATCATAGAAACTAAATACATCATTCTGCAGCGCCTCGAGATTCCTGTTTTGATCGATATGATAAATTTTAGGAAAAATTTTAGGTATAAAAGGGTTGTTTTTTTGAAAGCTGTCGGCATAGCGAACCGCTTTCTGCGGAGTAATAATGCAGGTAAAGGAAATTACACCGTCACGGTAGGAAGGCAGTTTCTCCTGAAACTCAGCAAACCATGTTTCATAATCTCTTGATTTGCTGACAATTCCTTTGGTGTAGTAATAGTATAGATCGTTGTCGGTATATTCGATCTGGAGTGCAATTTCAATAGAGCGGTTTTTATCCAGGTATTCCCAGTCATCCGCTTTCTTAGAACCGGAAGCCAAAAGCAGTGCATCAATGACAGAGGTTTTTCCGGTGTTGTTTTTTCCTACCAGAATCATGGCGTTTTCGATTTCCCTGATTTCCAGCTGCTGTATGGATTTGTAGTTTTTAATCATAATATAGCTGATTTTCAAAGCAACTCCCCCTTTATCATATTGTATGAATAGGAAAACAGATGGTGCTATCTGCGGTTTGTCTTTTTCTGTTTCTTTTTACGGATGGAATAACCAAATGTTCCAAGGCTTTTGCCTAATGAAAAATAAGTTCCGTGGGAATAGGCAATCAATCCGCTCTCGTTTAAATGAAATGTGTTTTTTTCGTCTATAAAGCTGTCGTCTGCATGTACTGCGGTAACCTCGGCGAGGAACATGTGGTGAGAGCCGAGCTCTTTTGTCTCTGTGACATGGCATTCAATATTAACAGGGGATTCTGCCAAAAGCGGGCATTTTACCGTGTCAGCGGCAGCTTTTGTCAGGCGGCATTCCTGCCATTTGTCAATGTCTCTGCCTGAGCGGACGCCGCAGAAATCCGCAGCACGGATAAGCCGTTCCGTTGTAAGATTTATGACAAACTCGCCGGATTCCCTGATCATATGATAAGAATAGCGCTCCGGTTTGACAGAGATAGAAACCATCGGCGGGTTTGTGCAGATTGTGCCTGCCCATGCTACCGTAAAAAGGTTCGATTCGCCGCTGATATCTCCGCAGCTAATCAGTACAGCGGGCAGCGGATACAGCATATTGCCGGGTTTAAAATTGATTTTAGCCATATCAGAAATCTCCTTGCCGAAAAAGGTCTTTGACGTATTAAGCTAAGTATAGCACAGATTTGTAAAAAAACTTAGCAAAAAACAGAAAAATTTACACAAAGTGCGTAAGATGTGTTAAAATAAAGGCATTGAATAAAAGAAAGGCGGTGGAGTCCATGTCAAATTTTTTGGCATTTGAATCCATGACAGAAGGATTGGAAAATAAAGTCAGACAGGATTTAAAGTTTAAGACGGGAAATTTTTTGTGGAAAATCAGATTTAATGTGCCTTTAGATCCAAAAACGGTAAACAATGTAAACTTATATGTTACAACGATTAACATGTCGCCGTTAAAGACAGCAATTCGGTATAACTCCCTGGAAAATGAGATTGAGGTAGAACCGCTGGAGCCGTATTCGCAGGAGGAATCTTACATCTTAAATATCACGACAAAGGTGAAATCGCTTGGGGGAAAGGCGTTAAAACAGCCGCTGCAGGTACAGTTTAAGATTGATAATTAATTATGAAAAAAAAGAAAACGCACAAAAAAAGGTATTTTAAAAAGTCGTTTTTCAGCGGCAATATAAGTTTTCGTGGGAAGATGCTTCTTATTTATATAATAGGAGGCATTATTCCTTTTCTGTTTGCGTTGTTTTATACGAACAGCCAGAGCAGAAAGCAGTTGCTTGAACAAAATGAGAGTGCGCGTCAGGAGGAGATTTCCCTGCTCTGCTCTTTTCTGGAGGAATCCATGTATGTGGCGGAGGATGTGGCGGAGCAGATTTACAATGATCAGAACGTCAGGGAGATTTTAAACCGCATTAATCACTTTGACTATCAGGATGAAGAGGATTTTGAGAAGGACTGCAGCCTGCTGAATTATTTTGATAAATACAAGGAATATTACGAAGATGAGATCAGCGACATAAAAATTTATGTTGTCAATAAAACAAGTGAGAGCGATTACATTACTTATGTAGACGGCGGAACAATTCAGGGGCTGCGCTGGTATCTGCCGACAACCTACCGTGATGGGGAAACCTATTGGTCATACGACTATGACAGTACAGGAAAGAAAAAACTGATACAGCTTTCCAGGGCGATTCTTGGAGAGAGTGACGAACTTCTGGGTATTCTTGCCGTGCAGCTGGATAGTACCAAGCTGGAGGAAAAATTCGAAGAGCGCAGTACAAACACGGTTTTGTATTATGAAGACAGCGATATTCTCCTGAAAAATTTTTCTGCGGAGAGTGAGTATGCATTTTTAATAGAAGATCCCAAGGTTTATACAGAAGCGAGCGGCTGCATCAGCCTCAGTGAAGGTGTCAGGGAATATCTTGTGACTTATGAAAAGGTATATCCGGATGATACCAGTATTCATTTTACACTGATGAGTGTTCAGAATTATCAGGAGCTGCTGGCCAATATTACAGAGTCTGGGCTGATCAGTGTGGTGACAGTCCTGATCGGTCTTTTGTGTTCCTTTGGCCTGATTATGGCTTTTTCTACGGTTCACAGCAATCGGATCAATAAACTTTTGCAGCAGATGCATCTTGTGGCGACCGGTGAATATGACAAGGTTCAGCCTATTACAGGCAACGATGAGATTGCCCTGATTTTTCAGGAGCTTGAAAAAATGAAGGAGGATATACGGGATTTGACAGCCCGTATGGTAGAAGAGCGGGTACAAAAAGAGAAAATGCACACAAAGCAAAAGGAAGTTGAATTTAAGATGCTTTCGAGCCAGATTAACCCGCATTTCTTGTATAATACGCTGGAAACAATCCGGATGAAGGCAAAGATGAACCATGAGCCTGAAATTGAAGAGCTGGTAAAAATGCTGGCAAAGATTATGCGCAGAAATATTCAAATCGGGGACAGCATGGTGACGCTGCAGTCAGAGATTGAGCTAATTCAAAATTATCTGGTGATTCAGAATTTTCGTTTTGGAGACCGTATCCGTTCAGAGGTTGTGGTTGATGACCGGATTGATACCAGCCTGATGGTAGTGCCGCTGATTATGCAGCCGTTTGTTGAAAATGCATATGCGCACGGCCTGGAGGGGAAAGACAGCAACGGCCTTTTGGAGATCACACTGCAACAGCAGCAGGATACTATTTGCATTCGGATTAAGGATAATGGAGCCGGCATCCCGCCGCAGCAGCTGGGTGAGATTAAGAGAGGGCTGCGCGAAAGCGAACTGGCGGAGACGGAACACATTGGAATCAGCAATGTCAACCAGCGCCTTAAGCTTGTGTATGGGGACGAGTATGGTGTCAGCATAGACAGTGTCTGGGGTGAGGGAACCTGCGTGACGATTCTCTTTCCGGCGAAACCGGATGAGCTGGCATGATGG
>JAJQGL010000009.1 GCA_021200535.1 Clostridiaceae bacterium
ACGAATTTAGCGGCGTAAGCTATCTACGTAATAATTTGTGATTCAGTGTTTCAAAATGTGTTTTATGTATCTCCGGACAAAGCCTTGTAGCGCGTCCCATCATCTGTTCAAATAAAATACGGGATTTGACACGTCGCATAAAGACCAGTGTTGTAATCGAAGGTACATCTATACCTGTGGTCAGCAAATCGACCGTAACCACAATAGAAGGATAATCTTCGTTCTTAAAACGCTTGATGGCTTCTTTGATTTTCTTTTTATTTCCTCCGGCTACGCTGCCGGTAATTTTCATAATAGCACTATTATCAACGCCGTACCTGGAGTAGATGTCCTTCAGTATTGAAACAATCAAATCCGCATGGTCATCATTTACGGCATAAATAAGAGTTTTACCTGTTTCTTTCGGACTTTCCGGATCAATATCACGTGCAATTTCCTCCAGGACAGCCCGGTTGAATGGTTCTGTTATGACCTGACGGTTGAAACTATCCACATCAAAGTCCAGTTCATCGTTCAGCAGTTCGCCGTTTGTAATTTCCCCGGTAACCGGATCATAAATAGTAACTGTATCTCCTGCACGATAGTGAATCCCTTCTGTGCTGAGTTTTGTTCGCAATGAGTGCGGGGCATCATGGTCTACCAGATATCCTTCTATAACAGCCTCGCGATAGGTATACTTAAACACAGGCTGCCCAAATATTTCTGTTGTCTGGAGCGCCGGGGTCGCAGTCAGAGCGACTTTGACCGCGTTGAAATATTCAATTACGCTACGATATTTGCTCTGGTAATCGCGCTGATCACGGTACAGAATTTCATCATCGCTCATTTCCTTATCGAGAATGTAACCCCTGTGTGCCTCATCAACGATAACTAGATCATAGTCCGATACGGCAGGCATGGATTCCCCGTCATTATACAGGATACGTTTTATCATACCCTGGACAGTTGAAACATGAATTCTCGTCTCTTTATCAATTGCTTTATCTTCCAGGCCCTTAATTGTATATATGTCATCCAATGTAAGAAGTTCTTCCATCTTTACTTCTTTGAATACATCCATCGCCTGGTCGCCAAGTGCTGTCCTGTCTACAAGAAAAAGAATTCTGCGGAAACGGCCTGTTTTCAGGAAGCGATATATCATGCCGAGTATCGTTCTTGTCTTTCCTGTACCAGTCGCCATTGCCAAAAGCACCGTGTTTTGTCCATCCACGATGGCTTTCTCGGCAGCTTTTATAGCATTTAATTGATAAGGGCGCAAATTAAGCCCATCTTTGTCGGTCAGAATGTCATAAGGCATTTCTGCGAGGTCTTTATTTTTGCTTTCAAGATCAGAAGCCAGCAATTCCTCAATGCCGTCAGGGCTCATCCATCCATGCAAAGCACATGGGGAATTATCAGGCTTTCTTAAATCAAGAAACCATATTCCTGATTTCATACGGTATTGTTTCAGATAGGGTCTTCCATTCGTTGCAAACGTAAACGGCACTTTATACTCACCCCAGGTGCCAATCTGAAACCCAGCATCTTCGTCACGAATACACTTCGAATAATCCTTACACTGATAATCTATAACGGAAGGAATATCTGTGTGGTACCGCTTCGCCTCGACAGTAGCCACAAGTTGATTCCCAATAAAAAGTGCATAATCGACGTAGCCCCTTGTAGCAACCGTAGAGTCAGTAGGGTATTCCGCAATTGCAAGATTACGTCCTTTTGCAGGGCGCACACCTTTTGAGTACCGGATATTTTCCGTATCTGCCTCCCAGCCGACCATACGAAGCTGCTCGTCAATAAGGAAGCGAGTCTCTGCTTCTGTTCTAGGTCTCTGCATAGCAGCCTTTCCAGCCTGCTTTTTACGTTCCGAATACGAAACAGCCGGAGCCGCTGCCGCTGCCGTCTGAGCTTCTTCCGTAAGTTTTTCTTCTCTAGCCCTTTCCTGCTCTTTGTTCAACGGTTGTACTTCGGACGCTTCCTCCGGCATAACAAATTCATGATGCTGGTAATTCCAGTCACCATAAGTCTGCATGAACCATTCACACAAGCTGTGTGCCATCTGGAGAAAAGATTTCCCTTCTGCCACAGAAGAATAATTCTCATGTACAGCTTTGTTGCGAATTTTCCGAAGGCCATGCAGTATGGTTGCCAGGTCACTCGTGAGCAGCCCCTCTCTTATGAGGGTATCAATTCTCGTCACTGCAGTATTGTCATGAGGCAGGGGGATTTTATCATATGTAAACATCAGATTTACAATAGTTTCTCCAATCATTCCCAATTTCATCAGGCTCGAATTAGAGTCACTGTAACAGTATTTTTCTGCCAGTTCTCCGAAGTTAGCCAGCACAGGAAAACGATCATTCAGAAATTCAAAATTCGATTTCATTATTTCCCACCCTCCTCCAGTTATAGTCCTGTAATCCTGGTGAAGTCAAGGACTCATAAACACCATACATCGTAGTATATGGCAACTTTCGTTACATTTCAACAAATTTTGGCAATACATTCAAAATATTTTGCCAGAATTTTTAAATTATCCCCTACTGCGCATCTTCCCAATACGTTTCCGCATCCTCATACCCATCAAAGTCATCATAATGGTCATAATAGAATTCCTCTGGGTCATCATAATCCGACGCATTATATTCATCCTTACTGGAACTGCTGCCCGAACTACTGCTTTTCGAACTGCTTCTTGCACTGGACGATGAACTTCCGGAAGAAACTTTATCGCGATTATCCCAGACCTGAATCACCTTTCCCTGCACACACCGTGCCGTAAATATCGTCGTATTTCCACTTTTAAAATCATACAGGTTTGCAGTGTACGCCTGCCCGCTGATCATTTCCGTATTGTGGCGCACGGTCGAAGAAGGCTCTCCCAAAGAAGTTTTACTGATATACGTCTCTGACATTCCCACATAGGGAACCTTTTTGCTCAGGCTTTCCAGGAAAGATTTTTCTTTTGCCGCAGCTTGTTCTTCCTGCTCTTTTTTCTTCTGTTCCTCCGCTTCTGATTCCGCTATCGCCTGTTCTTCCAGATATACCTCATATTCGGCAGTAACCTGTTCTTTATAGGATTCCAGTTTCTCCTGTATTTCTGCGCTTACATTTTGCAATTCCAGAGAATTCACCATGGAATAAGCGGTGGTAATGTCATCGCTGTCATAACTCATGTGAGACTCACAAAGAGCGAGCAATTCTTTCGTTTCCAGGTCTGAATAGTCTTTTTCGCTGATCTGTTCTAAGAATTCTTCCGCTTCTTCATATAATTCCTGCTCAATAAGTTCCTCTGCCTCCTGATATGTGACCCTTACCTCCGTCTCTCGCTGACGTTCATCCATCCAGGCTGCAACAAATAACGCAGCCACAAGCAGAACCACACAGACCAGGATGCTCCTTTTCAGATTTTTCTTCATCCGTTCCTCCCACCATCATTTCTTATAATGGTTCATCTCTCCAAACAATCCTCTATCGCTGTATCCGGTTTTATGCCCCTTCGCATCATAATGGTTTATGTCATTGATTATACCCGGTTCACTTCTGCCGACTTTTTTGCCATGATTGTCTTTGTGTGTCAATCCGCCGCTCCAGTTCAGAGTACTGTATCCCACCTTATGGCCTTTCGCATCATAATTATCCATACCACCGAAAGCGCTCGGACGGCTCTCGCCGACTTTCCTCCCCTTTGAATCATAATGTATCACTGTGCCAAACGCACCTTTTCTGCTGTAACCTTCACTTTTTCTCATAAAATCCTCCATTTCTGCTGCCTTCCGCAGCCAAAAACATCTCTATCGCGGTTTCGATTCATAAGCCATCTTAAACACCATTAACAGGATAGAACATATAATCCACATGATTACAATGACTACAGCAGGGACATTTCCCGCATCGACTCCCAGGAACACGAAAACAATACATGCCAGAACAAATCCTCCGATCGTGCACAGGATTGCCTCCAGCCAGGAGGAATCTGACTTCGACTCAGCTGATGTCGCATTCCGTTTTTGCGTATCTTTCTGAAGTAGATGATATGCAATCAACATATCCCAATCATCTGAGTGATTTGTTTGCTTACCACTATTTTCACTATTTTTTCTTGCCATGATCTTTCTCCTCTTGTCTAAAAACTCCTCCACTTTGAGTAACTGTACCACGAATTCTTTATCGATTTGTTATGATCCATTATGCTTCATTAGCTGTCCAAAAAACAGGTCTTGTAAAAGAACTTTTGTTCTCTCTCAGAACGGATACAATACTCTCCCTGCCATCCTCATCAGTCCAGTCCCGATCGGAGCAAGAAATAACGTACAGCAAAGTATAACTCCAATTAGCAGGAAAACAGTTGCCAGTGGCAGGCCGATACACAACACATAGCCAATTTTCAACATGACCCACGTAAATTTAATGCTGAGCCATATTAAAAAAACGATGAACAGAAATAAAACGATTGACATCCCCATTGTCTTTGCCCTTTCTTTGGTGGGTGACAGATGTCAGTTTATGAAAAAAGACTTCTGCCACAATATACCTTGTCGCAAAAGTCTTGTTTTTAATTCATCCCGTGCAGATCAGATAACCTGCATAATAGTCGGTACGAAAGCCTGTCGGCCAACTACTCCCTCTTGTTGTATGGAATTATAAATCTTTGTTAATAAAATGTCAATATATCCTGTCAAAAATTTCATCCGTACTGTTTTGTCAGTTGATGAATCTCTTCTTTCACTTCTGCCACTACTGAATCCGGGCTGATGATCTTTGCTCCATCTCCGAGAGCCATTACCCAATGGATAAATTGTTTGCTCACCGCGACTTTTACGTTGACAGTAAAATGCTGCTCATCCTCTTTCATGATAGTGACTTCTTTGCCGAAACGGTCAATGATTGCTCCGACAAGGCTGTTATCGCAGCACAGCTTCACAATTTCTTCCCTGCCGCCATACATCCCGAACATCTTCCGCGCATAGACAGCCATATCAAATTCCCGGAACTGCTCTCTTCCTTCCCGCCGTTCTTTCGTGCTTTCAATCCGAAGCATCTTATCCACGCGGAAATGTTTGATTTTGCCCGCAGCACTGTCATACGCAATCATGTAATAGTTCTCATCATCCCAACTGAGTGCCCAGGGGCTGACATGATAATACGCGCCATCATGCCGCAGCTCCATTTCCTTTTTCACATTCCATTGAAAATATTGAAAGCAAACCTGTTCGTTAGCAGCAATCGCCGCATGAATCGCATCTACATTATAATAAATACTCGCATTCATCGTCTTAATTCGGTTCGCCACATACACCTGGCGCTGGAGTTGCGATGCTTCGTACTGGCTCGCCAGACTCTCAATTTTTTTTATCAGCTCGTTGGACTTTTTTGCCGTAATGAACTTTGCAGACTGTACAGAGTCCACCAGCAGTTTCAGCTCGGCCAGTTCAAACTGACGTTTCCCCACATGGTAGTAATACGTTCTGTCACGCTGCTCCCCAATGATGTCCATACCAAACTGGCGCAGGCTCTCCATGTCGTTATAAATGCTCTTCCTCTCAGCAGTGATTCCGTACTGTTCCAGAGCAGAAATGATCTCCGGCATACTGATTGAATGTGTTTCATCCGTCTGTTCCAACAGAATCTTCATCAGATACATAATCTTCAATTTCTGGTTTGAACCTTTCGCCATGACCGCATCCTCTCATCCATCAAATGCTTATACTACATTTATTCCCCCAACCAGTTTTCCAACACCGCAATACTTTCTTATACCGGAGGCGCCAGTTTTCCGTTAGCCTGTATTTTAACACAACGTCACTAGGAAGGACAGATGAATTTCACTTTGACTTCAAATACAACCATTTGGAAGAAGAACCAGGCCTGTTCCTCCTGGTACCGAATCAGCTATTATAATATTTGTCGTTCTGGATTTCAATGAACTCCTCTGCCAATTCTGATAGTGGGTCATTCACATCCTCAATAATTCCCATTTCTTCCAGTTCCGTGATTGTCTTTTCATATTCATCCCAATTCCCCTTCAGGGAAATTTTCTCTGAGAGGAAATCTTCCATACTGTCCCGAAGCCGCTCCCGCTCTGGAGTAGACGGATATTCCTTTTCCACCCTCTCATGCTCCCATTTCACAGCTTCCTGTTTAATCCCATGAATGAATTCAGCTGCCGCATTATAAAACTCAACGATCTCTATTTTGGGAACCAGTTTCAAGCAGGCAAAATACCAGGCAGCAACGGTAACAAACAGTTCCACAGAGATAAGCCAGGATACAGGGACTCCCAATAGAAAATGCAAAGCAAAGAATACACCGCCAAGCAATATGGCAAAGAAACCGGCGAATAATGCCGCCTCCACCTCTCCATTCTTTTCCTTGTATACGATTCCATTCCTATATACCTCTGAGCCGGTAACCGCATGGAACAACGTTTCGCTCACCTGCCCCGTGTGTGACACGTTGCTGATCAGGCTTGCTTTTGCTACGGTATTTTTTGTCTCAGACAAGATTTTTGTCCGTTTCTCTTCGATACTGCCTGGTTCCTCCACCCATGAGCGTGTATGCGCCATTAGCAGTTCGAATTCTAAACTAATCTGCCTTATAACTGACCTATGTTTTTTCATCTCGTTCGCTTCTATCCTTACCACTACAAAAAAGGAGAACCCTCAGGTTCTCCCCTGGTTCCAGTCCTCACGAGTATCTGAAACCTAATCACTGAAACACAGTCTAATAGATGTATTTTCAAAAGTCAAGTACTTTTAAAAGATATTTGGTATTTGGTTCCATTAATTATTATATACAAGCCACCGATGAAACCCGCAACCGTTTCTACAAACCGTTGCTTCAGCAGTAGGAGGCCACCCCGGATAATCCGGTCATCAAAAAGAAAGCCAATGTCCTCAGGGGCACTTCATTGGTTGCCAAACATTAAAAATAAAATCCGAACCTTCTATACCCAGTGGTCATTAATTCCATTCTGGGACTAATAAAGTTCGGATTTTTCAAAAGTTCTGATAATTAAAAAAGAGAAAACGTAAGCGATGAATCCTTTTCTCTGGTGTTTTATTTTTTTAATCTTGACCAGCTGGTAACAACTTATCGCTTATCTTTGTTTTTATTTTTTCTGGCAGGCTTTCAATACTTGAAGAATCATCTATAAACAGAGCTTCTGTGTACTTCTTCCCATCATTTTGTCTCGAAAATATGTGAGTCACCACATAGGCTTCATTGCTTTTTGAAAAGCAATTCTCATCCCGCAACGATTGCACAACATAACAGTCGCCTTTCTCATCGCCATTTTGGTCAGTTTCCTTATTTAAACAAAGTGAAAATTCGAGATCTGTTGTTCCAAATTTGTAACTCATTGTGTCTGTTTTAATCTCTTCAAGCATAAAGCACTCTGAACCTGCCATGGTTGCCACATCTCCAATATGCTGTACTTTACGGGTACAAAGGGAAAACGGATGTTTTGGTCCAAACCAAATCTGGGATGCTGCTAATTGTCCTTTTACTGCGTATTTATAAAACTGTTTAGCCGAGAGATTTGTGTCAACACCTGTCAAATGCTTGAAATTTTCAGTCTTAAAAATGACCTCAATATATCTTTCGTCAAAAACATACATAAATCTCTTACCAACGAGATTCTGTTTATACAATATAGCCGCTGTCTTAATTTTTTCTGCTATATCTATCCGATCTTGTTTTTTACTCATTCCTATGGCATCCTTGTATGTATTTCCATGCAAAAATAATGCGCTGGACAACACTTAAGTCATCCAGCGCCTATTGTCAAAATAGCGGTTTTCTGCTGGCTGTCAGCCGTGGCAACCTTCCGGATGCGCATTCAGTCGCCG
>JAJQGL010000021.1 GCA_021200535.1 Clostridiaceae bacterium
GTCTGGGACAGGCGGAAAAGGCATTTTATCAGGCGGGAAAAACAGTCTGCATTGACCATCACATCAGCAATAAGGGATATGCCGGTACAAATTATGTGGTGCCGGGGGCGAGCTCTACCTGTGAGGTGCTGTACGATTTGATGAACCCGGAGCTTTTGGACCGGCAGATTGCTGCTGCGCTGTATATTGGAATTATTTTTGATACGGGTGTATTTCATTATTCCAATACATCCAAAAAAACTATGGAGATTGCCGGCAGGCTGATGGAAACGGGAATTCCGTTTTGGGAGTATATTGATAAATGCTATTATCAGAGGACTTACACACAGATTCAGCTGCTGGGCAGGACATTGCTTGCAAGCATGCGCGTAATGGATGGAAGATGCATTGTGGCAACCATTACACGCAGAATGATGTCTTTTTATGAGGCCAGGCCGGAGGATGTTGAAGGCATTGTTGAGCAAATGCGGATTACAAAAGGGGTTGAGGTTGCGATTCTTTTGTATGAGCTGGGCGACCAAGAGTACAAGGTGAGCATGCGCTCAAATGAGTATGTGGATGTCAGTAAGGCTGCAGTATATTTTAATGGCGGCGGGCATAAAAAGGCGGCCGGCTGTGTGATGCATGGGTCGATCCATGATGTAATCAATAATCTGACAGAACAGCTTGAGCTGCAAATTTAACGAATGGATAGTCTGCATGCAGTCAGGCTCATGCCTTTGGCGGTTTAGTGGGGAAAAAAGACCAGGAGTGTGTGAAATTTGATAGATGGAATTATAAATGTATATAAGGAGGAGGGGTACACCTCGCACGATGTTGTAGCAAAGTTAAGAGGTATCCTTCACCAGAAAAAGATCGGACATACCGGGACACTGGATCCTGCGGCAACAGGCGTTTTGCCTGTATGCTGCGGCAGGGCCACAAAGGTGTGTGAACTTCTGACAGACAGGGATAAAACCTATCAGGCGGTTTGTCGGTTGGGAGTTGTCACGGATACTCAGGATATGACCGGAAAAGTTCTTGAAGAGCGGTCTACCGGACATCTGGAACCGGAAAATATCAAGGAGGCCGTTTTGTCGTTTCAGGGAGAGAGTATGCAGATTCCCCCAATGTATTCTGCGTTGAAGGTCAATGGCAAAAAGCTGTATGAGCTTGCCAGAGAGGGTGTTTGTGTTGAAAGGAACCCGAGGCCGATCCGGATTGACCAGATTGAGATTTTGCAGATGAATTTGGAACAGAATACTTTTTTAATGGAAGTCACTTGTTCAAAGGGAACCTATATCCGAACGCTGTGCCATGATATCGGGCAAAAATTACAGGTAGCGCTGCACTGGAACATCTGGTGCGGACAAGAGTAGATGTGTTTCCGATTGAAGAAGCGCTTACACTCGCTGAAATCACGAAGATTGTGGAAGAGGGAGACATTACAGAAAAAGTTATTCCGGTTGACAGTCTGTTTCCCGGATATCCGAGGCTTCAAATCAGGGAAGAATTTGCCCGAAAGCTTGCCAATGGCAATCTGTTAAAGCCGGAACAGCTACAGAGCTTTGAGGCTGCTGGAACACAGGCGGAGCGCCGGCAGTGTTTCGGGGCAGGAACAGGGCAGGATGAAAAAGATGGATGGAAGCATTTTCTGGTATATGACCAACAGGGGCAGTTTAAGGCAATCTATCAGGAATTTGGGGACAGTCTTTCCGTGGTGAAAATGTTTTAGAGATGGGATAGAAAAGGGCGCAGCACCAATTTGCGCCATTAGCTGCTCCCTGCGGTCACAACATGGAGGCGAAAGATGGAACGAATTGAGGGACTTGATTTTGAAATAAAAAACAGCGCAGTTTCCCTGGGGAAATTTGATGGGATTCACCGGGGGCATCGTGTGCTTTTAAAGGAGATATGCAGCCAAAACCGGGGAATTCCTACTGTGTTTACATTTTCGCTGGAAGAGAATGCGGAAAAAATTTATACACAAAAAGAAAAGGATTTGCTTCTATCCGCCCTGGGCATCAAACGTGAAATTGTATTTCCGTTTACCGAAGAGACCAGACGGATGACGCCGGAGGAATTTATCCGTGAAATTTTAGTCAGACGAATGGATGTCCGATTTGTTTGTGTCGGCAGTGATTTTCGGTTTGGCGTCCGGCGGACAGGGGATGTGGAGCTGTTGGATAAATTCAGCAAACGCTATGGATACCAGCTTTGTGTTATGCCTAAGGTGACAGAGAAAAATGAAGTGGTCAGTTCAACATTAATCCGCAGCTGCATTGAACAGGGGAAGCTTGAGAAGGCAAACCAGCTTCTCGGAGAGCCGTGGTTTCTTAGCGGCAGGGTGCAGCATGGGGAAGAGCTTGGAAGGACAATACAGTTTCCAACGGCCAATCTCTTTCCGGAGCAGGGGAAAAAGCTTTTGCCGAACGGTGTCTATGCAACAACGGTTGAGGTGTGTGGAACCAGATACTGCGGTGTGACAAACATTGGGAAGAAACCGACAGTCGGCGACTTTTCGGTCGGTGTTGAGACTTATATTATGGATTTTAGCGGAGATTTGTATGATCAGGAAATCCGGGTGAATTTTCATCAGTTCCTTCGCCCGGAAATTCGTTTTGACAGTGTGGAACAGCTGCGCAGGCAGATTCAGGCGGACCGGAATACGGCGCATAAAATATTGACAGGGCAGAAGCCTTAACCTATAATTTAAATTTGGCAGGAATGAAAGCGGATTGTGGAAATCCCTTTTATCTGCAGCAGACAGAAAAGGAGATAATGCAATGAAAAAGTACGGTGTAAATGAACTTCGGAAAAAGTATCTTGATTTTTTTGAGAGCAAGAATCATCTGAGGATGAAGAGCTTTTCTCTGGTGCCGCACAATGACAATAGTTTATTATTGATCAATGCAGGAATGGCGCCGCTTAAGCCATATTTTACAGGGCAGGAGATTCCGCCGAAAAAACGTGTGACAACCTGCCAGAAATGTGTTCGTACCGGAGATATCGAAAATGTCGGCAAGACAGCACGCCATCTTACTTTTTTTGAGATGCTGGGGAATTTTTCTTTCGGCGATTATTTTAAAAAGGAGGCACTTGCCTGGTCATGGGAATTTTTGACGGAAACGCTGGGGATGGACAAAGAACGTCTCTACCCATCAATATATGGAGAGGATGAAGAAGCGTTTGAAATCTGGACAAAGGAAATTGGTGTTCCGGCAGAAAAAATCACGCGTTTTTACCGTGACGAAAATGGTGAATGTGACAATTTCTGGGAACATGGTGCAGGTCCATGCGGCCCGTGTTCGGAAATCTATTATGACCGCGGTGAAAAGTATGGCTGCGGAAAACCGGATTGTAAGGTGGGGTGTGAGTGCGACCGCTATATGGAAATCTGGAATAATGTTTTTACGCAGTTTGATGGGGATGGAAAAGGAAATTATACGGAGCTTGAAAATAAAAACATTGATACCGGCATGGGTCTGGAGCGTCTGGCGGTCGTCGTTCAGGATGTTGATTCCGTATATGACATTGATACGATGAAAGCAATCCGCGACAAGATTTGTTCCCTTGCAAAAACGCCTTATCGCTCAGAGGAAGCAAAGGATGTTTCTATCCGCCTGATTACAGATCATATCCGTTCCGCAACGTTTATGATTTCGGATGGAATTATGCCGGGCAATGAAGGAAGGGGATATGTCCTGCGCCGCCTGATCCGCCGTGCCGTTCGCCATGGCAGACGGCTTGGCATTACCGGGCCGTTTATGGCGGAGCTTGCCGGAACGGTTATTCAGGAATCAAAGGATGGATATCGGGAACTGGAAGAGAAAAAAGATTTTATCGTGCAGGTGCTGACGCAGGAAGAGGGAAAATTTGATAAGACGATTGACCAGGGGCTTTTCCTTTTGTCCCAATTACAGGATGAGATGGAAAAAACAGGAGCCAAACAGCTTTCCGGCCAGGAGGCATTTAAGCTGTATGACACATATGGATTTCCTCTGGACCTGACGATTGAAATTTTGGAAGAAAAGGGCTTTTGTGTAGATGAAAAAGGCTTTGAAGCTGCGATGAAAGAGCAGAAGGAAAAGGCTAGAAAAGCGCGGAAAACCACAAACTATATGGGAGCGGAAGAGACGGTTTACCAGCAGATTGATCCTGTGGTTACCAGTAAATTTGTCGGGTATGACCATTTAGAGCACAGCTCTGAGATTTCTGTTCTCACAACCGAAGAGGAGGTTGTTGCGGCGCTGACCGATGGCCAGAGCGGTACAATCATTGTGGACGAAACGCCATTTTATGCGACAATGGGCGGACAGCAGGCGGATGTCGGCGTAATTCTGAATGGGGAAAATACATTTGAGGTTAAGGATACGATTAAGCTGCAGGGCGGCAGGATTGGCCATGTTGGTGTTGTCACCAGCGGTATGTTCCAGCTTTCAGATAAAGTGGTGTTAAAGGTTTGCAGAAAGAACCGTTTGGCAACCGGGAAAAATCACAGTGCAACGCATCTTGTGCAGAAAGCGCTCCGCATGGTATTAGGTTCCCATGTGGAACAGGCTGGTTCTTATGTCGATGCAAACCGCCTCCGTTTTGATTTTTCTCATTTTTCGGCCATGACGCCGGAGGAGATCAGAAGGACAGAGGAAATTGTCAATCAGGAAATTGATGCAGACCTGCAGGTTATAACAGAAGAAATGACGCTGGAGGATGCCAAAAAAACTGGTGCAATGGCTTTGTTTGGTGAAAAATACGGAGACAGGGTGCGCGTTGTGCAGATGGGAGATTTTAGCGTTGAGCTGTGCGGCGGTACGCATGTGGCGCATACCGGAGAAATTTCCTGCTTTAAGATTATTTCAGAAAGCGGCGTGGCAGCTGGCGTGCGCCGTATAGAAGCGCTGACCGGAGAAGGGCTGATGAAGTATTATGAGGATGCTATGGCAGAGCTTTTTGCAGCGGCAGGCGCGGCAAAGACAGAACCGGCCCTGCTGGCCAAAAAGGTTCAGGCTATGCAGGAGGAGATCAAAGCGCTTCAGGGTGAAAATGAAAAGTTAAAGACAAAGCTTGCTAGCAATGCGGCAGGCGATGTAGACAACCAGATACAGGAGGTCAAAGGCGTTAAGGTGCTGGCGCTTAGTGTGCCGGATGTCGATATGAACGGACTGCGTAAGCTTGGCGATCAGATGAAAGAAAAGCTTGGCGAGGGAGTTGTTGTGCTGGCATCTGCAAACCAGGGCAAGGTAACGCTTCTTGCGATGGCAACTGAACAGGCAATGAAACAGGGGGCGCATGCCGGTAACCTGATCAAAGAAATTGCTTCCGTTGTCGGCGGAGGCGGCGGCGGACGTCCTAACATGGCACAGGCGGGCGGAAAGAACCCGGAGGGCATTCCTGCCTGTCTGGAAAAGGTACTCTCAGTGCTTGATAATCAGCTGGGATAAGTCAGCTGGGATAAGGTATTTCCGGTGTTTGATAATCAGCTGGGATAATGATACAATTATCCCGGAATGGTTCATGTTGACAATGGAGCGCCATAAATGCGCGTCTACGGCAAGAAAGGAAAGGGAAAAATGAAAAAATGGAAACAAGTATTGGGTCTGTGTGTATTGGCAGCCTGCCTGTCTTTCTCCCAAAAGATTGACAGCAGGGCAGCACAGATTACAGGGTTCACACAAACGGCTGACAGCAGCAGCTCCGTATCATTTTCATGGACGGCAGATTTGACAGCGGGCTGTTATTTGGTGGAGTCAAGTGCAGATGCCATCACCTGGGTGACAGAAGGTTATACCACATCGCCTTCGAAAACAATCTATAGCCTGTCAGCAGGGACGTCTTATTATGTGCGTGTTACTCCGTGTGACAGTGATAAAAAAGCACTCGACACAGCCTCAGATGCATTTGAGGTGGTAACGTCGCCGGATGGAAGCAATATCTCTGCAGTGCAGACAGATGCAACAACAAGCAGCATAACGATTAAGATTGGAACGGTGTCAGGGGCCAACTATTATTTACTGACATCAACTGACAGCGGTTCGGAGGTAGCGATTGGCGCTTCTGCAACAAATGAGGTACAGGTTAGCACTGCGTTATCTGCGGGTACTTCTTATTACATCAGGGCATATGCATGCAGGCTTTCTGCATCCGGATATCTGGCAGGTTCTTATTATTGCGGCGGAAGCTATAAAACATTGTCCCAAAAGATCAATACGTCAAAATTTGGTTTGTCCAGTGCATATGAAAGCAGTAATATCTTTTATTTCAAGGCAAATGCCGGCAGCTCGTTTGACGGATACCAGTGGCAGTTCCAGACTGCAGCCGGCAAGACAAAAAAGAAGGTTGCCACAACATCTTCTTATCTGCGTCTGGCAGATTTTATAGAAGGAACATTCTACAAATACCGTGTGCGCACTTATGTAACCTGTGATTCCGGCAATGTATACAGTGCATGGTCAGGCTATAAATATATCGGCATTCCAAAGAATATTTCTGTAAAATATGACCGGTATGATATCAGGATTGTTGCAAAATGGAGCGCCATATCCGGATCAACCGGATGCGATGTTTTTCTTTCCACGAAAAAAGATTCCGGTTATAAGAAAATAAAAACGGTTACGAACAAAAAGAGAAGCATCACGGTGACAAAGTACAACAAAAAGAAACTGAAAAAAGGAAAAGTGTATTACCTAAAGATTGTTCCGAAGGCAAAAATTGGGGGAAAGTCAGTTTCCAGCGCAACCTATTATATCTTTAATACTTCTACGGCCGTGTACTAGTACATCGAAAATTAGGTTTTGGATAGTTTGACGCAATACGAATGAATATGCCAAACGGGAAGTTATGGATTTTTTGGGAATTTTCTGGAAATTTTATCCATGATTTTATCCAGAAAAAGGTTGACCTTTTTTGTTTTTGTGTTATAATAATATTCGTGCGTGTGAGAGAAAAGTTTTTTCTTTCATGGTAAAATATTACCCTATACAGTTGTGTATTGAAGCATAATCTACAACTGAGGGGAGGTTAGGTGTGAGACTATGTCAAATGTAATCGTAAAAGAGAATGAGACATTGGATAACGCTTTACGTCGTTTTAAGAGAAATTGCGCGAAAGCGGGTATCCAGCAGGAAATTCGTAAGAGAGAGCATTATGAGAAGCCAAGCGTTCGTCGCAAAAAGAAGTCTGAGGCAGCTCGTAAGCGCAAGTACTAGCAAAAAGGGATTGCAAAGGGATAAAATGTTTGCACTTTCCTGCAGTGTATCGCGAATGGCTGCACTGTTCTATATGTGAAAAACGATTATCCGTAAAGGAGACTGTAATTTACAGTCTCCTTTCATTCGTTTTTGAATAAATTTTCCAGTTTTGGGGATTCTATCCGATGTATTCGTACAGAATAAACAGTCTGAATGCAATATTTTTTTATGCTGTTTTGCCGGAAATTTCCGGCAATGGCGTTTCCCTGCTTCGGACAGAAATGGAGGATTCATATGGATTTGAAAGACAGTCAGACAAAGGAAAATTTAATGAGGGCATTTGCTGGTGAAAGTCAGGCAAGGAATCGCTATACTTTTGCTGCAGAGCTTGCCAAAAAGAACAATTTATATGTGATTCAGCAGGTCTTTGACCTGACGGCAAATCAGGAGAAGAAACACGCGGAGGTTTTTTATCATTTTTTAAAGGAGCTTGATGGGGAAGAAATTCCGATTCCGGACGCGGGATATCCGG
>JAJQGL010000073.1 GCA_021200535.1 Clostridiaceae bacterium
CTCGTGGGCGCGGAGATGGGTATAAGAGAAAGGACATTGTAGCGCAGGATGGGGAAAGTCTGGTCTTTGTAGAAGTAAAATACAGGAAAAACGGCGGGATGGGTGATGTTTTGGAAACAGTTACCCCTGCAAAACAGCGTCGGATTATCCGGACTGCCAGGCAATATCTGTACAAAAATAGGCTGGTCGATATCCCATGCCGTTTTGATGTGATAGGGTTTTCGGGAGAAGCGCTGCATTATATTGAAAATGCATTTGAAGTGACAGACTGATACAAAAGGAGGCAGGAAAAACAGAATATGGAACGGAGGACGCATATAGAAAAGAAAAAAGAACATATTCGTATGCTCTGGGAACAGGCACAGAAAAAGCGGGAGCTGCATCAGGAAAAACCGTATCTGCACAGGCAGCCGGAATGTGAATTGGAGTTTGCGGGAGAATTTCCGCTGATCCGTTTTCGCGCATTTCAGGCGTATCCTGAGCTTTTGGCTGCATTTTCAACTCGTTTTGGAGGGGTGAGTAAGGGAGATCTTTCCGAACTGAATCTGGGATTTGGAAGAGGGGATACCGGCGAAGCAGTCTCACAAAATTACAACCGTTTCTGCGATGCGCTTGGAATTACCCCGGAAACACTGGTGCTGTCAGATCAGGTTCACAGCACCACGGTGCAGTGTGTTTCAAAGGCAGATGCCTGCGGTGCAGAGATTCGGAAAACATTAAAAGCAGCAGATGGTTTGGCAACGGCAGAAAAGAATCTTTGCCTTGTCACTTCGTATGCAGATTGTGTTCCATTGTTTTTTTATGATCCGGTGAAACAGGTCATTGCTGCATCGCACTCCGGATGGAAAGGGACTGCAGGAAGAATCGGCGAACAGACGGTAAAGCTTTTACAGCGGGAATTTGGCTCGGACAGCCGTGATATTATTGCAGTAATCGGGCCGTCAATCTGTCAGGACTGCTATGAGGTCAGCCGTGATGTTGTGGAGGAAATGCAGAAACAATACCGTACAGAGCAGGTGGAAAAGTTTGCGGTACCCTCCGCAAAAAAAGATGGCAAATTCCAGCTTGACCTGTGGTATGCCAATGCCCTGCAGCTGCTTGATTCCGGTATCACGAAGGAGCATCTTCACGTTGCGGGGATCTGTACCTGCTGCAATAGCGGGCTTTTATTTTCCCACCGTGCTTCGGGAGGAAAACGTGGAAATTTATGTGGTTTTTTATCTCTTGCGGGTACCGCCTGAAGGGAAAAGAACAGGAAGATTTTGGGAAAGCACTTTCTTTTTATCCTGTTTTATGGTATAAAAGAAAATGTTGTATTTTATATAACCAACGATGGAGGAAATTAAATTGAAGAAATCATATCGAATCATATCAGCGGCATTATGTGCAGTATTATCTGTGTCTTTGTTAAATGGATGTTCTCTTCCGGGAATTCAAAAAAATACGCAGCAGACGGATTCCTCAGACAGCAGTGAGAGCAGCGAAGAGGAGACAGAAAAACTGGACCCGGTCATTGAAAATGCCGGAGACTATGTAACACTTGCCGACTACAGCACGGTGACATTAAAAACAAGCGACATTGAGGACGAGATTGAATCCAATAAAAACGAAACACTGGAGTCCTATGCAACTTATAAAAAAATAAAAACCGGGAAAGTAGAGGATGGAGATACCGTCAATATCTATTATGTCGGAAAGCTGGACGGCGAGGCATTTGACGGCGGCACATGCAGCAAAAAGACTAACCCGGAGGGTTATGACTTAGAAATCGGCTCTGGTACGTTTGTCGACGGCTTTGAAGATGCCCTGATTGGTAAAAAAATCGGAAAAACCTATAAGATTAAGGTTACTTTTCCGGAAACCTATACGCAGAATGAGGATCTGGCGGGGCAGGATACAGTCTTTACTGTGACAATTAACTATAAACAGGGAAAAAAGATATTGCCGGAGTTTAACAATAAATTCGTAAAAAAATACCTGACAAGCTATAAGTCGGTTAAAGACTATGAAAAAAAGACAAGAAAGACGATTATCCAGAATCTGGCGATCAAGCAGGTGGTCAATGATTCGACAGTAGACAGCTATCCGGAGGAACGTGTGACAGCCAAAATAGAATCAATGCGGTCTGTAATAGAAGAATCCCTGACTTCTGCTGGTTCTTCCATTGAGACGTATCTGGAAGCACAGGGAATGACCGAAGAGGATTATGAAACCCAGCTTGAAAGCAGTGCAAAGGATGATATCGGAACGCAGCTGATCTATTATGCGATTGCCCAGAAAGAAGGGTTGGAGGTAGAAGAGAGCGAGTACGAAGAGGCTCTGGAAACGTATTTAAGTAACTATAACTGTGACAGTGAAGAAGATCTGGATGATTTATTTTTGTCCTATTACGGTTCGGATGCAAAAACAGTTCTGTATATGAACATTATGTATAGCAATATTGCAGAGTTTTTGGCAGAGAGAGTAGAAGAAGAGTAAATAACAGTATACACTGCCGGGCTTGTAAAAAACACAGGCCGGAGAGGAGCATAAGGCATTGCAGAAAAGGGGTGCTAATGAGTAAGCCAGTTGTAGCCATTGTTGGACGTCCGAATGTGGGGAAATCCACATTGTTTAACATGATGGCAGGAAAGCGGATTGCGATTGTAAAGGATACGCCGGGAGTGACAAGGGACCGCATATATGCGGATGTTTCCTGGCTGAATTATCAGTTTACAATTATGGATACCGGCGGCATTGAGCCGGAGAGTAACAACCAGATGCTGCGCAGCATGCAGGAGCAGGCAGAGATGGCGATTGAAATGGCGGACGTTGTTTTGTTTCTTGTAGATGTAAAGCAGGGTCTGGTAGATGCTGATTTCAGGGTGGCAGATATGCTGCGCAGGGCACACAAGAGGGTAGTGCTGGTTGTAAATAAAGTCGACAATTTTGAAAAAATGATGCCGGATGTTTATGAGTTTTACAATCTTGGCATCGGGGAACCTCATCCGGTTTCTTCTATTGGCAAGCTGGGAATCGGCGATATGCTTGATGAGCTTACGGCTTTGTTCCCTGAAAATCTGGAAGAGGAGGAGGACGAACGGCCGAGAGTTGCGATTATCGGAAAGCCAAATGTCGGAAAATCTTCGATTATCAATAAGCTGCTTGGAGAAAACCGTGTGATCGTATCAGATGTTGCCGGCACGACCAGGGATGCGGTTGATACAGAGATTGTCTGGAACGAAAAGGAATATGTCTTTATTGACACGGCAGGGCTTCGCCGGAAAAACAAAATAAAAGAAGAAATCGAGCGCTATAGCATTTTGAGAACAGTTTCAGCGGTAGAACGCGCGGATGTTGTTGTACTGGTAATTGATGCCACAGACGGTGTTACGGAGCAGGATGCGAAAATAGCAGGGATTGCCCATGACCGGGGCCGTGGAATTATCATTGCGGTCAACAAATGGGATGCGGTTGAGAAGGATAACCATTCGATAAAAGAATACACACGCAATATCCGAAATGTGCTGTCGTTTATGCCGTATGCGGAAATCATCTTTATTTCAGCACAGACTGGGCAGAGGCTTCCGAAGCTGTTTGATCTGCTGGACGTTGTGATTCAGAATCAGCAGCTGCGCGTTGCAACCGGTGTTTTGAATGACATTTTGGCAGAAGCCGTGGCAATGCAGCAGCCGCCTTCCGATAAAGGACGCAGATTAAAGATTTTCTATATGACACAGGTCAGCATAAAGCCGCCAACTTTTGTTGTTTTTGTAAATGACAAGCGGCTGATGCATTTTTCATATACCCGTTATCTGGAGAATAAAATACGGGAGGCGTTTGGATTTGGAGGAACTTCATTAAAGTTCCTGATTAGGGAGCGAAAGGAAAAATAACTATGTTAGAAATCATAATATGCATTGCGGCAGGATATTTGTTTGGCTGTGTTTCATGCGGCTATATTGTTGGAAAATTACACCATACGGATATTCGTACCTTAGGCAGCGGAAATGCCGGTACAACCAATGTACTGCGTAACTTCGGCGCTGCTTCTGCGGCAGTAACGTTTGCCGGCGATCTGTTAAAGGCAGTTGTGCCGATTTTACTGATCCGTTTTGCCTTTGACACGCAGACGGACTGTTATCTTCTTTGTTTATACTGCGGCCTTGGCGTCGTTCTCGGCCACAATTATCCATTTTACCTTGGCTTTAAGGGAGGCAAAGGGATTGCTGTCACGTCAGCGGTTGTCATGTCTGCGGCGCATCCGGTTATGATTCCGATCGGACTTGCCATTTTTCTGGCAGCGGTTATTCTGACGCGCTATGTTTCTGTCGGTTCCCTTCTTGTTGCATGGTACATACCTGCAAATACACTGGTATTTCACAATCAGGATGCGGATTTTATTCATATGATGATTATCAGTCTTTTGTTTACTGCATTTGCTTATTTTCAGCATCGTGAAAATATTTCCCGTCTGATTCATGGCAATGAAAATAAATTATGGAAAACGAAACGTGAGAAGGAGGTTATGGGAAATGAGCAAGGTTAGTTTTCTCGGCGCGGGGAGCTGGGGGACTGCGCTGGCCATTATGCTGGCAGAGCACGGCCATCAGGTAACTCTCTGGTCAAAGGTAGAAGATGAGGTTTTGATGCTTCAGAACAACAGGGAGCATATGCAGCGTCTGCCGGGCATAAAACTGCCGGAAAGTATTGTTGTGACAAGGGAACTTTCGCTTGCCTGCAGTAACCAGGATCTGATTGTTTTTTCGGTGGCATCGCCATTTGTGCGCAGCGTAGCAAAAGAAGCTGCCGGCTTCATTTCCGAAGGGCAGAAAATTGTGAATGTGGCAAAAGGGATTGAAGAAGCATCACTGGAGACACTTCGCGATATTCTGACAGACGAAATTCCGAAAGCGGATATCTCTGTGCTTTCCGGCCCGAGCCATGCGGAAGAGGTTGCCATGAGGATGCCGACTACAGTAGTGGTGGGTTCTATGGAAAAAGAGACAGCGCTTTTTATTCAGGAAATTTTTATGAACGAATATTTTCGTGTCTATATTAGTCCGGATATCATTGGCATTGAACTGGGCGGTTCTGTCAAAAATGTCATTGCACTGGCGGCAGGTGCCTGTGATGGTCTGGGTTACGGCGATAATACAAAGGAGACACTTCGCGATATTCTGACAGACGAAATTCCGAAAGCGGATATCTCTGTGCTTTCCGGCCCGAGCCATGCGGAAGAGGTTGCCATGAGGATGCCGACTACAGTAGTGGTGGGTTCTATGGAAAAAGAGACAGCGCTTTTTATTCAGGAAATTTTTATGAACGAATATTTTCGTGTCTATATTAGTCCGGATATCATTGGCATTGAACTGGGCGGTTCTGTCAAAAATGTCATTGCACTGGCGGCAGGTGCCTGTGATGGTCTGGGTTACGGCGATAATACAAAGGCAGCGCTTATGACGCGCGGGATTGCTGAAATCACGCGCCTTGGGCTTGCCATGGGGGCGCAGATTGAAACGCTTGGAGGACTTTCCGGAATCGGCGATCTGATTGTTACCTGTACCAGCAAGCACAGCCGCAATTATAACGCCGGTTACCTGATGGGAAAAGGCTATTCGACAAAAGAGGCTATGGCAGAGGTCAAGCAGGTTGTGGAGGGGGTTTATTCTGCAAAAGCAGTATATAAACTGGCGCAAAAGCACAATATATCCATGCCGATTGTGGAACAGCTCTGCAAGGTCCTTTTTGAAGATGGCAAGGCAGAAGAGGTCGTCAGGAATCTGATGACAAGAGACAGACGGATGGAATACCCTGATATGGAATGGAAATAACACTTTGGACATATTTTATCCCAGACAGGCATATAGTTTTATCAAACAGACTGGGGAGATCGAAGGTTATGAACGGAAACAGCAGTCAGGGATATCATGTGGCAGTTAGCCGGAGTGATAAAGTACGGGAGGCAAAGGCGGCATTTGGGACAGCCTCTGGCGGAGGCAGAAGCTTTCCGGAGGGAAGCACCGCGCAAAACCAAAAAAAGTATCGGAAGGAGAAAGAAATTCCTTTTGGAATGATTCGGATGCTGGCTGCCGGGGTGCTTTTTTTAATGCTGCTGTTGTTTTGCCACTATGATGTATCATATCACGGCATGGAACGCAGCTCCATCGAAAACGCGCTGTCGGACGACAGCCATTGGCAGGAGCTGGTTCATCAGGCCAGGCAGGTGATGAAACAGATTAAGTAGCCGGAAAAACCGGCAGATGGAGACAAAAAAGCAATGAGAAAGCTGGCATTGAGTGATGATATACTGCTGTCGGTTGAAAAACCGGCACGCTATATCGGCGGCGAGATTAATATGGTTAAAAAAGATCCAAAGGAGGTTGCTATCCGGTTTTGTATGTGTTTTCCGGATGTCTATGAGATCGGCATGTCACATCTTGGAATACAGATTCTGTATGATATGTTAAATCTTAGAGAGGATGTGTATTGTGAGAGGGTGTATTCGCCGTGGCTGGATCTTGACCGGATTATGCGAAACCAGAAAATCCCGCTTTTTGCGCTGGAGAGTCAGGAACCGGTAAAAGATTTTGATTTTTTGGGAATCACGATACAGTATGAAATGTGTTATACCAATATTCTGCAGGTGCTGGATCTTTCGCAGATTCCACTGTTAGCAGGGGAGCGCACAAGAGAGCATCCGTTTGTGATCGGGGGAGGCCCATGCACCTATAATCCGGAGCCGATTGCGGATTTTTTTGATCTGTTTTACATCGGGGAAGGGGAGACTGTTTATTATACACTTTTGGACAAGTATAAGGAATGGAAACAGTCTGGTGCTTCCAGAGAAGAATTTTTAAAAATGGCGGCCGGGATTCCGGGAATCTATGTTCCGTCTTTTTATAAGCCGGAATATCATGCGGATGGCACACTTGCTTCCTTTCAAAGGCTTGTGCCGGAGGCGCCGGAAAAGATTCTCAAACAGGTAGAACAGGACATGTCAGATACCTTTTATCCGGAAAAGCCGCTGGTGCCATATATAAAAGTGACACAGGACCGCGTCGTTTTAGAGATACAGCGTGGCTGTATCCGCGGCTGCCGTTTTTGCCAGGCGGGCATGCTGTACCGTCCAATCCGGCCGCGCAGTCTGGAATTTTTAAAGCAGCGTGCCAAAAAAATGTTAGAGACAACCGGACAGGACGAGATTTCTCTGAGTTCTTTAAGCTCCAGTGATTTTAAAGAACTTCCGGAGCTGGTGTACTGGCTGATTGATGAATTCCGGGATAAGGGCGTCAATATTTCACTGCCGTCTCTCCGGATTGATGCGTTTGCGCTGGATGTTATGTCAAAGGTTCAGGATATCCGCAAAAGCAGTCTGACATTTGCGCCGGAGGCCGGTTCGCAGCGTATGCGCAATGTCATCAACAAAGGCCTGACCGAAGAGGTAATTCTGAAAGGGGCGCTTGATGCATTCCGTGGCGGATGGAACCGCGTTAAGCTTTATTTTATGCTGGGACTTCCCGGTGAAACAGACGAGGATATTGAGCAGATTGCCGTGTTGTCAGACAAGATTGCCAAAGAGTATTACACCATCCCAAAGGAGCAGAGAAACGGCAGGGTCAGCATAGTGACCAGCACTTCTATTTTCGTGCCTAAGCCTTTTACGCCGTTTCAATGGGCGCCGATGGTTTCCAAGGAGTACGCGACAGAAAAGCGGTTTTTCCTTTTGGATAAGGTGAAATCCCAGCTCAATGCAAAAAGCATTAAATATAATTGTCATGATGCAGATGTTTCAGAGCTGGAAGGCATATTTGCCAGAGGGGACAGAAGATTATGCAGTGTCATTTTGCAGGCGTATCAGAGCGGCTGCTTTTATGATGCATGGTCAGAGACTTTTCACTATGAAAAGTGGGTGCAGGCATTTCAGGACCATCAGCTGGATATGGATTTTTATATTAAACGGGAACGGGAGGAGGACGAGCTGTTTCCGTGGGACTTTATAGATATCGGTGTTACAAAGCGCTTTTTGCGTAACGAATACCGGCAGGCAAAGAAAGAGATGGTAACGCCGAACTGCCGGGCAAAATGTGCAGGCTGCGGCGCTGCAAAGTTTGGCTGTGGCGTTTGTGTGGAAGAGCGGGAGAACACACCATAAAACAGAAATGAGGTTATATCCGATGAAAGCGAGATTAAAGTTTTCAAAAACTGGTTCCATGCGGTTTATTGGCCATTTGGATGTGATGCGGTATTTTCAGAAAGCATTTCGCAGGGCAGGCATACAGGTTAGCTATAGCCAGGGGTATTCTCCGCATCAGCTGCTGTCTTTTGCCTCGCCGCTTGGGATTGGCCTGAGCAGCACGGGTGAGTATTTGGATATTGTTTTAGAAGATACTGAGGACTGCACTGAGATTATAGAGCGGATTAACGCTGTGATGAATGATGAAATCAGGGCGGAAGCATTTTCACTTTTGGAGGAGGATGCTAAGACGTCCATGGCGGTTCTGGCAGCGTGTGATTATCTGGTTGCGGTAAAGCCTGGAAAACAAAGCTTTTTACTGGATGGGGAAAAACGCGCAGCGGCGCTGAAGCGTTTTGCAGAAAGAGAAAAGGTGGAACTGCTCAAAAAAACAAAGCGTTCTGAAAAATTGGTAGATATCAGGGAAAATATATATTGCATGACCGATCAGAAACGGGTATTTGAGCAATTTAGCGGTCTTTCGGTTCCGGAAAAAAATATTGTGCAGGAGGGCAGCCTTCCGGTTTTATATCTTGAGCTGACGGCAGGCAGTGTCGTTAATATTAAGCCGGAACTGGTGCTGGAGGCGCTTTACATCCAGGAGGGAGAAAATTTTGATGCGTTTGCCTGTCAGATTCACCGCCTTGAAATGTATGGGGATTTGCAGGGGAAAAAGGGCGAGGTACACACGATGACGTCAGAGATACCCTGCCAGCTTGTGCCGTTATCTGACTATCAGGCAAAAACGAGGATAAATAGCAGCGATACTTATAAGGACAAATGGCAGTAATGCTTATCAGGGAGGAAGGAACCAGACTTGAACAGTCAGCTATTGATCACCAAAAAAGAGGATGCAATCCTTACCGCATGGGCAGAGAATGGGCGGATTTGTCAGATTCAGCTGGAATCTGCTAAGACAGAAAGTATTTTAGATAACATTTATGTGGGAAAGGTAAAAAATATTGTCAAAAATATAAACGCTGCTTTTGTGGAGTTTCAGAAAGGGCAGATGGGTTATCTGTCTCTGGATGAAGCTGTGCCGATTCATACCGGTGGAATCAGGCAGGATAGCAGCCGTGTGCTCATTGGGGATGAGATTATCGTGCAGGTCAGAAAAGAGGCGGTTAAGACAAAACCGCCTACGCTGTCCGGGGCTTTGGAATTGTCGGGAAAATATGTAGTTTTTTGTGTTGGCAATGGAAATATCTGTATTTCGCACAAAATCAAAAACCGGGAAACCAAAATGAAATTACATGATTTGCTGGCCGCACAGAAAAAGAAAGAAACATATGGCTTTCTGGCGCGGACCAATAGCGCCGATGCATCAGAAGAGGAAATTTTAAGAGAGATACACCGTCTGACGGCGCGTATGGAGGCGCTGATTGGCAATGGCATGCACCGGGAGCCGTTTTCCTGTATTTATCAGGCGCCTCCTGCATATCTTGGCGGGATACGTGATATTTACCAGAGCCAGATTCAGGAAATCGTTACCGATGACGACCGGATATACCAGACAGTTTGCGGTTATCTGCAGGAGAACTGCTGGCAGGAAACGGCCCGGACGGTCAAATGGGATCAGGAGAATGGGAAACTGGATGCCGTTTACAATCTGTCAAAAACAATGGAAAAGGCGTTAAGGGAGCGGGTATGGCTTAAAAGTGGGGCATATTTAATTATCCAGCCAACCGAGGCGCTTGTCTCGATTGACGTCAACACCGGAAAGGCCGTTTCACGCAAAAAAAATACCCAGCAGCATTTTAAAAAGGTTAATCTGGAAGCAGCGGCAGAGATTGCCGTCCAGCTCCGGCTTCGGAATCTTTCCGGAATCATTCTGGTTGATTTTATTGATATGGCACAGGAGGAGGACAGAGAAGAACTGTTAGCATTTTTGCGCAGGGAACTTGGCAGGGATCCTGTGCCGGCAAGGCTGGTGGACATGACAAAGCTCGGTCTGGTGGAAATTACCAGAAAGAAAGTGCGCAAATCACTGCGGGAGCAATATCAGGACTGTATGGGAAGAACAGGAAATGCCGGCGGCGCCGGTTTACAGAAATGGAGATAAAAATGAAATTTTATTTGCCGACAAAGATCTATCAGGAACCGGATGCGGTCAGAAAGCATAGCCGGGAGATGGCGGTGCTTGGAAAGAAAGCACTGATTGTAACAGGAAGAAACTCTTCGTCCAAAAACGATTCTTTAAAAGACGTTATCCAGGGACTTGAGCATTTTCAGACAGCGTACCTGGTGTTTGACCGTATAGAAGAAAATCCGTCGGTGGAGACGGTGATGGAGGCGGCAGAGATAGGAAGGCGGGAAGGCGCTGATTTTGTGATTGGAATTGGCGGGGGTTCTCCTATGGATGCAGCAAAGGCAATCGCATTAATGATTCAAAACAGAGACAGCTCCAGCGAGGTGCTGTATCAGGATATTCCGCTGAAAGCAGTACCGGTTGCGGAGGTTCCAACCACCTGCGGCACTGGTTCAGAGGTGACGCCGTATGCGATTCTGACAAGGCATGATCTCCAGACGAAACAGAGCATTTCACACCGGATTTTTCCGTCGCTGGCGCTTGTCGATGGAAAGTATCTGGCCTCCGCGCCGTTATCGGTCATTACAAACACGGCGATTGATGCGCTGGGACATTTGCTGGAGAGCTATTTTCATGCAAATGCGACTGATTACAGCCGGATTTTTTGCCAGTTTGGGATGGAGGCATGGGCAGCGGGAGCAGGCATCCTGTTTGGGATGGAGGCATCGCCAGAGGATTACCAGAGGATGATGTATGCCTCCAGTCTTGCCGGAATTGCCATCTCCCACACCGGAACAAGCCTGCCCCACGGGCTGAGCTATTATCTGACCTATCAAAAAGGAATTCCGCACGGAAAAGCCGTCGGATTATTTTTGCCGGCATATTTGCAGCTTTTACCGGAAGAATACGAAGTGCAGCGGCTTATGGCGCTCCGGTCGCTTGGATTTGGCAGTCTGGAACAGTTTGACGGATTTATCCGTGAGATGCTTGGAAGCATTTCCTTGTCAGAAGAAGAGCTTTTGGCATTGGGAGAAAGTGTTCTTCGCAATCCGTCAAAGCTTTTTACTGCGCCGTTTGAAGTGACAGAGGAAGAGATTGCCATGATGTGCCGTTATGCGGCAAAAGCGTAGCTATTTTGAAATGGAGGAAAAGATGCAGCAGGATGAAATCATAATCCGGAAAGGGATTGTACATATTTTGGATGGGGAGCTGGGATACCCGGTATTTTCGGAAGAGGAACTGGAACTGACACCGCAGATCAATGACTTTTTCAGGGAACATATCTATAAGCTGCTCTCCGGAGATGAGTTGAAAAAATGCCGCTTTTCGGAGGAAGAGCCTTCGGAGGTATATGAGCAGGTAAAGCAGTTTTCGGAGGAGAGGTTAGTCGAGGCAAGCAAGGATTTTGCACAGGCACTGTATGATTTGATGAATGCCAATATAGCCATTCCGTCCGGCGATCTGGCGGTTGTAACCTTTCAGGTAAAGTCAGAACCCTATCTGGCACTTTTAAAATTAAATTATAAGCAGAGTTATGTTCATATGACAACACAGGAGGCAAGCGGCAATGTCAACCAGATTATCTGTTACCAGTCCACTCTGCCGGCCGCAGGCACTAAGCTTTCTGAGGCTGTCCTGATACAAATGAGGGATTTTTCCGTGCAGGTCATGGAAAAGAAATACGAAGTCAACGGGACGAAAACGAATTATCTGTCAGAGCTATATTTGAAATGTAAGGCAGCAATGTCGTCAAAGTCAAGGCTTGCTGTTGTGACAAAGGCGGTAGAGCAGGTCAACAGGAAACATTTTGCAGAAGAGCCGGTCCGGCAGCTGGAGGCGAAAAATATTTTCCGGCAGGAGATTGAGCAAAATGGAGGCGCGCTGCAGGTAGAAAAACTCAGTGAGAAAATATATGGCGACGTGCCGGAGATCCGGGAAGAGTTTGACAACAAAATGAAAAAATACCATATGGAAAAGGCAGAAGTGACGCTGCAGAGTGAAAAAACAGCGAAAAAATTTGAAAAACAGTATCTGAAAACGGATACCGGGATCGAAATTAACATTCCGATGGAGCAGTATCAGGACGTCAATCAAGTCGAGTTTATTACAAATCCGGATGGCACGATTTCGGTAATCATAAAAAATATAAATAAAATTTCTGCGAGATAATTTCTGCGGGATAAATGGCGGCAGGCATTTTTATACCAATCCCTATTCCGGAGCGTTTTGCGCGACGAGGCGGCGCAAATGTCAGAGCTGCGTTTGTCCCTTGCTGCCAACAAAATAAAAATATCGCAAATTACAGGAAATTTTTTCAAAAAATGGTAAAGAAAATTTCCCTGTATGCCGATATCCTTTACAGTAGTGTAGGAATGTGCACTGGGTGTGTCAGAGTGCGGATGTCTGGTGCATTAGGATGGCAGCGTTTCTTCACAACAAAATGGGTTCATTTAAGTAAGGGAATACTTATTAAAAGACAAGGAGGCTACTATTATGAATTTATGGAAGAAAGTAATGCTTGGCGCAGCTGCAGTTGCTTTTACAACGGTTGTGTCAGCAGGTGTGAACGCATCTTCTGCAGAAGCGAGTTCTATGAACGCAAAAGATATTACTGTAGACTATGCGAACCAGCAACTGACGATCAAAGAAAGCTCAACGACAAAAGATACGAAAATTTATGTATCCGTACCGACGATCAGCGTAAAAACTGACAAGACAACCGGGGACAGTGTCGTGACCGTAAAGGAAAAGACGGGGACAGAATATGACCTCAGCTCCACCTACACGGCTACGGTTGATATTTCATCTTATGCTGTAACGAAGGATATTTACTTAAGTTTTAAGGGAAACAAAAATACAGATTCCATTCTTGTGAAGATTCCGGCAGCAAATACAAAGCTGAAAGCGGTAGTAGACGCTGCTGAAGCTACTGTTACCATCAACGATGTTACGGATTCCAAAAATCCGACAGAAGTAACCGGAACAGAATACTGTACAACAAACGGTACATGGACAACATATACATCCGGTACCAGCCTGTCTGATTACATGAAGCTTGGTGCAACGCTTCGTTTCCGTGTATCCGCATCCACTTCTGCAACGATTCCGACAACAGCGACATCACTTGGAAATGATGCAAATGGGGATTCTGTTGACGCTTATGTGGCAACGGGACATTTTGCCAGCAACGAAGTAAAGGCTAAAATTTCAAAGGCTGCCAATGGACCGAAAGCAACGATTGATTATTCTGCACGTACAATTAAACTGGCAACAGGAACAGAGTACAGAGTTACATTAGGCACAGCGAAAACAGTGACAACGACTTATACAGCTGTTTCTACTTCTGAAAAGACAGTTACATTGAGTGCAGACAGTATCGTTACAGCTGCCTGTGAGTTTGATGTCCGCACAGCTGCAACCAGTGCAAAGCCGGCATCACTGATTACAGAGTATTCGTTTGAAGCCATTCCGGTTGTTTATGCACAGTATGCCAGCGCGAAGGCTGCGACAACCTCTACGGACGTGACTACGGCAACCGTTTTGACAAGTGCATCAACAGCAGCGGGTTATAAAGCTCCGTATATCACAGTTGCTTCTCAGGATGCAAAGTCAGTTTCATTTACAAATTCAACAGATGATGTGTATGAGATTTATGTATCTTCTGATTCAACAACTCCTGCAAGCACACAGAAGGCTACCGCTACGTTGAAAGCAGGTACAACAACGGCTGTTAAGGCAACAGAAGGACAGTATGTATTTGCCCGCAAAGCAGGTGATAAGACAGCAATGACATGGTCATCAGCATATGTAGTGATGGGTGTGGTTCCAGCTTATTCTGCTGAATAATGGGTTTGTTTGAAGAAAGATAATTTTACTGATTTCCAGTATCGGTGCTGCCGATACTGGAAATTTTTGTGCGAATGGAACGATCCGGAATGGAGATTAATATGTTTCGATTATGGGCAAAGGAGTGGAAGCAAAACCGTATGATCCGTGATATTACAATCTGCGATGCTGCGCCTCCGGCTGAAAAAAACAGAACCAAAAAAGTATTTGATGCAATAGAAGAGATCTGTTATGCATTTGACCTGGCCAAACCAATCTGGCTAAACAGTAATATCAGTGAATTTCAGCGCATTGATAAGACACGCTTTACCAGTGACAATTTTATTGAAGAAATTTCATTTGATTATCTCGAGATACAGGTGATAGAAGAGGATTAAGGAAAGAAGATTTCAAAGAAGATTCAAAAGAAGATTTCAGGGAAGATTCTGATTGGAAAAGAATTGTTTTTTTTTCTTCTCATGGTAAAATAATTCGGAATGAGTAGCACAGACAATCGCGGCTGCAGATGCCGAAAGGCTGCAGGTGAGGAAAGTCCGGGCTTCACAGGGCAGGATGCCGGATAACGTCCGGTAGAGGTGACTCTCAGGCTAGTGCAACAGAAAAGAACCGCCAGCATGCTGGTAAGGGTGAAACGGCGAGGTAAGAGCTCACCGCGTCTCTGGTAACAGAGACGGCAGATGTAAACCCCATCCGAAGCAAGACCGAACAGAAATGATACGGCGGCCCGTCGTGTTTCGGGTAGGTCGCTTGAACCTGTTGGTAACAGCAGGTCTAGATAGATGATTGTTTGATACAGAACCCGGCTTATCGTGTTACTCATTTTATTGATAAGAAAATATGTGAAAAGGATACAAAAGCAAGGAGGCAAAATATGCCACTGACACCAATGATGCAGCAATATGTTAAGACAAAGGAGGAATACAAGGACTGTATTCTTTTTTATCGTTTAGGGGATTTTTATGAAATGTTTTTTGAAGATGCGAAGATCTGTGCAAAGGAACTGGAGCTGACCCTAACCGGAAAAAGCTGCGGACTTGAGGAAAAAGCACCGATGTGTGGTGTCCCGTTTCATGCAGTGGACAGCTACCTGAATAAATTGGTCAGCCGGGGCTATAAGGTTGCTATTTGTGAGCAGGTGGAGGATCCAAAGCTTGCAAAAGGGCTGGTAGAGCGTTCGGTGACAAGGGTTGTAACGCCTGGAACAAATCTGAATACACAGTCAATGGACGAATCCAAAAACAATTACCTGATGTGTATTGTGTATACGACCAATGCCTATGGGATTTCCTATGTTGATGTGACTACAGGGGATTATTTTCTCGCCGAGATGGAAACAGAAAATCAGCTGTTGGATGAGATTGGCAAAATCCTTCCAACCGAGATTATCTGCAATGATTCTTTTTTGATTTCGGAAGTTGATCTTGGGGAGCTTCAGGAACGCATGGGAATGGTCATCTCTGCCATTGACGCATGGCATTTTGACGGGGAGCGGTGCACGGATACGCTGAAACGTCATTTTAAGGTGGCAGACCTTGGAAGCCTTGGGCTGGATGATTACAGTATCGGCATTACTGCTGCCGGCGCTGTTATGCAGTATCTGGAAGAGACACAGATGATACCGCTGGAACATATTACAAAGCTGCAGCCATACATATCAGAGCGTTATATGCTTTTGGACCGGGCAACCAGAAGAAACCTGGAGCTTTGTGAAACCATGCGTGAAAAAACAAAAAGAGGTTCTCTTTTCTGGGTGCTGGATAAGACAAAGACAGCGATGGGGGCAAGGCTGTTACGTCATTCGATTGAGCAGCCATTCGTACAGTCCGATGAGATTAATCAGCGTCTGGACACCATTCAGGCATTGAATGACAATGTGATAAACCGTGAAGAGCTTCGGGAATATTTGAACCCAATTTATGATTTGGAGCGTCTGATCAGCAAAATCAGTTACCGCAGTGCAAATCCAAGAGATCTGATTGCATTTCAGCAATCTCTCTCCATGCTGCCGGCGATTAAAACAATCCTGTGTTCTTATGATGGAACTTTGCTGCGAAGCTATGGTGAGAAAATGGATGACCTGCAGGAGCTTCACAGCCTGATTGCTGCAGCGATTCGCGAGGAACCGCCGCTTAGTGTCAGGGAGGGGGACATTATACAGGATGGTTTCCATGAGGAGATTGACCGGCTGCGCCGTGCGAAAACGGATGGGAAGCAGTGGCTGGCAGAGCTGTTGGAGCAGGAAAAAGAACGGACGCAGATCAAAAATTTAAAAATAAAATACAATAAAGTATTTGGCTATTATCTGGAGGTTACCAAATCCTACCAGCATCTTGTGCCGGATGACTGGACCAGAAAACAGACATTAGCAAATGCGGAACGCTATACAACGCCGCGTCTGAAAGAATTGGAGGATACGATACTTGGGGCGGAGGACCGGCTCTGCAATCTGGAATATGAGATTTTTTGCCAGGTGCGGGAGACGATCTATCAGAAGATCGGAACGGTGCAGGAAACAGCGAAAATCGTTGCCGCTGTGGACATGTTCTGTTCCCTTGCGCTTGTTGCACAGCAGAATAATTATGTACGCCCGCAGATCGCTTCGGACGGTGTGATTCAGATTAAGGATGGACGGCATCCTGTTGTAGAAAAAATGATACAGCATGATCTTTTTGTTTCAAATGATACTTATCTGGATGATGATAACCATAAAATTGCGATTATAACCGGACCGAATATGGCGGGAAAATCTACTTATATGCGCCAGACTGCGCTGCTTGTGCTAATGGCGCAGATCGGTAGTTTTGTCCCGGCAAAAAGCGCACATATTGGTCTTGTTGACCGGATTTTTACCAGAGTAGGCGCCTCGGATGATCTTGCAAGCGGCCAGAGCACCTTTATGGTAGAAATGACAGAGGTTGCGAATATTCTTCGCAATGCGACAAAAAACAGTCTGATTATTTTAGATGAGATTGGCAGGGGAACGAGTACCTTTGACGGATTGAGCATTGCCTGGGCAGTGGTTGAGCATATTGCAAATGTAAAGCTTTTGGGTGCAAAAACGCTGTTTGCAACCCATTATCATGAGCTGACTGAATTGGAGGGGAAGTTAGAAAGCGTAGACAATTATTGCATTGCCGTAAAAGAAAAGGGAGATGATATCGTCTTTTTGCGAAAAATCATAAAAGGCGGAGCAGATAAAAGCTATGGCATTCAGGTGGCAAAGTTAGCCGGTGTACCGGAAACGGTGCTAAAACGTGCCAGAGAGCTTGTCGCCCAGCTTAGCGACAACGATATTGCGGCAAAGGCAAAAGAAATCACTGCGAAATCCGAGGCGCCGGAGCATGAATATGAATACAGTATTGATGATCAGACAAAGCGCAGCCGCAAAACAGAGAAAAGGACAAATCTGCAAACGGAATCAGAGGAAATGGGGCAGATTTCTTTGTTTGATCCAGGCAGCCATACGATTAAGACAGATGATATTATTGTGGAGCTGCACGACCTTGACTTGTCTGTTATAACGCCGATAGAGGCGATGAATATACTCTATAAACTGCAGACAAAGCTTAGAGATAGAATGTAAGGAACTAGTCTTATTTGTTCTTAGAACGAATAAGACTAGTTCCTTTGGAACTGTGCATCGGTGAAAGATGGCGGAACGGGGGATTTATATGGCTAAAATACATGTGCTGAGTCAGGACACAGTCAATAAAATTGCTGCGGGCGAAGTAATTGAACGTCCGATGGCGGTTGTTAAGGAGCTGGTTGAAAATGCAGTTGATGCAATGGCAACGGCGGTTACGGTTGAAATCAATGACGGGGGAAAAGCGTTAATCCGGGTTACTGACAATGGCAGCGGCATGGCTGCGGGGGATATTGACCTTGCTTTTTTGCCGCATGCAACCAGTAAGATTGAAGATGCCGCAGACCTGCTGTCTGTTTCCAGCCTGGGGTTCCGCGGAGAAGCGCTTTCGAGCATTGCGTCCGTTTCACAGCTGGAAATGATTACGAAAACAAAGGAAGAATTGATGGGTGTCCGCTGCATGATTGACGGCGGAGAGAAAAAGCTGGAGGAGTCGGTCGGCTGTCCGGACGGCACAACATTTTTGATCAGAAATTTATTTTATAACACACCGGCACGGCTGAAATTTTTGAAAACTTCTCAGACAGAGGCAGGATATATCAGCGGGCTTGTTGAGCGCATGGCGCTTTCGCATCCGGATATTTCATTTCGCTTTATTAACCAGAAGCAGACAAAGCTGTCCACATCCGGAAATGGAAATTTAAAGGATGTCATTTATCATATCTTTGGCAGAGAGATTACATCCAATCTGATTGAAATAAATCAAAAAGCAGTTTTTTTCTCTTTGTCTGGCTTTATTGGAAAGCCGGTTGTTTCCAGAGGAAACCGCGGCATGATGAATTATTTTATCAATGGCAGATACGTCAAGAGCCAGATTGTCCAGCGCGCCATTGAAGAGGCATATGCGCCTTATACCATGCAGCACCGCTATCCGTTTACCGCATTGCACATACAGATTGATCCCAAATTGATTGATGTCAATGTGCATCCGCAGAAAATGGAGCTGCGTTTTGTCAATGAAAAAGAGATGTTTCAGGGGCTTTTTCAAAGCCTTTCCGAAGCATTAAAAAACAGGGAACTCATTCCGGAGGTGACGTTTCAGAAGGAGAAAAAACAACCGTTGGAACGGAAAAATGAATACTCTGCAATAGAGCCGTTTGAGAAACAACGGCGCTCCAAACTGGAGCAGCAAAAAAGGTCATTTGAACCGGAGCGGCAAAACTTGTCTGCGCCGGAGCAAAAAAGGTCATTTGAACCGGAGCGGCAAAACTTGTCTGCGCCAGAGCAAAAAAGGTCATTTGAACCAGAGCGGCAAAACCGCTCTGGCGCAGAGCAAAATACGGTTTCGGGGACAGAAGAAAAGACATCTTGCCTTCGAGAGGCTGTTTTTTATGGAAATCCTCCGGAAGTGCCTGAAAAAGCGGTGCAGGAAAATCTGTTTGATACAGGGATTTTGTCTCCGAAGATAGAGAAAGAAATTCAGATTATCGGTCAGGTTTTTTCGACGTATTGGATTTTACAGTATGAGGATTCCATGTATCTGGTTGATCAGCATGCTGCCCATGAAAAGGTTTTATATGAACGTTTTTTAAAGGAAACACTGTCGAAAGAGCCTATGTCCCAGCTGCTGCAGCCGCCGGTTATTCTTACATTGTCTATGGCACAGCAGCAGGCGGTGGAAGAGCATGGCGACATGCTTAAAAAACTGGGGTATCAGATTGACCCCTTTGGCGGGAAGGAATATGCGGTAAGCGGTGTCCCGGCACATCTGCCATCTGTCGGAACCAGAGAGCTTTTGCTGGATGTGATTGACTCCCTGACACAGGAGCTGGGAAGAAACAATACGCCGGAGCTTTTGCTCGAAAAGCTTGCCTCCATGTCCTGCAAGGCGGCGGTAAAGGGAAACAGCCAACTGCCGGCCATACAAATGGAAGAGCTGTTAAAAGAGCTGATGCAGTTAGAAAATCCGTATCATTGTCCGCATGGACGCCCAACGATGATACGGATTTCCAAACGGGAACTGGAAAAGAAATTTAAGCGCATTGTATAAATAAGGAACTGTTAAGAATTAACAGTTCCCAGTACAGCGAACAAAAAGTAATTGCGCCGCAAGATACGCCAATTACTTAATATTCGATGTACTAGGGAGGAGCAAGATGGACAAACAGCCATTGGTGATATTGACCGGACCTACGGCAGTGGGAAAGACATCTCTTTCTATCGCGCTGGCGAAGGCATTAAACGGTGAAATTATTTCGGCAGATTCCATGCAGGTGTACCGTCATATGGACATTGGAACAGCAAAGATTATGCCAGAGCAGATGCAGGGCGTTGAGCATTACCTGATTGATGAATTAGAGCCGGAGGAAGAATTTAACGTTGCCTTTTTTCAAAAGCGCTGCAAAGAATGCATCCGGCAGATCGCTCAAAAGGGAAAGCTTCCGATTCTGGTTGGGGGAACCGGGTTTTATATTCAGTCTGTGTTGTACGATATTGATTTTGAAGAGACGAATGCCGATGCCTCTTATCGGGAAGAGCTGGAAGCTTTTGCAGGAAGAGAGGGGAATCAGGCGCTGCATGAACGGCTGCGGGAGGTAGATGCCGCTTCTGCTGATACTATTCATCCTAACAATGTCAGACGGGTAGTTCGCGCGCTGGAGTATTATAAACAGACAGGACACCGAATTTCCGATCACAATAAAACCCAGAGGGAAAAAGAAGCAGTCTATGATTTCCGCTACTATGTGCTCAGCCTGCCAAGAACTATTTTATATGACCGGATCAATCGGCGCGTTGACCAGATGCAAAAGGAGGGCTTGGCTGCAGAGGTAGAGGGGCTTTTGCGGAGAGGCTGCAGCCGCAGCCTTACTTCCATGCAGGGGCTTGGCTACAAAGAAATGGTTGATGCGATAGAGGGCAGGGATACGTTTGAGCATGCTTTCGACCGGATCAAGCAGGAGACAAAGCATTTTGCAAAACGGCAGTTTACATGGTTTCGCAGGGAACGGGATGTCATTTGGCTGGAAAAAGAAAAATTTGACAGCGAGGATGCACTTCTGGCGTACTGTATTCGAGACTGTGCAGACCATTTTGGGCTTTCGCCGAATCAGGCAAAAAATCGGATGTAAACAGAAAAGGGGAAAAAAGAACATGGAGACAGTAAAGGATTTATATTTATCTGCCGGAATTGACGAGGCAGTTTTTGATTATTGTGACGAGGTGCAAAAAACTTTAAAAGAGCGCTTTGAACAGGTTGACCAGATTGCGGAATACAATCAGATGAAAGTAATCCGCGCAATGGAACACCAGAAGGTTAGTGCGGCCTGTTTTGAGGCGACAACCGGGTATGGCTATGATGATCTGGGAAGAGAAACGCTGGAGGCAGTTTATGCGGAGGTATTCGGCGCAGAGGCTGCGCTGGTCAGGCCGCAGCTGACCTGCGGAACCCATGCGCTGACGGTGGCATTGTCGGCGCTTCTTCGGCCGGGTGACGAGCTGTTGTCTCCGGTCGGGAAGCCATATGATACATTGGAGGGTGTTATTGGCATCAAAGAGGACAATCCGCCCGGTTCGCTAAAGGAGTTTGGCATCCGCTACCGTCAGGTTGACCTTTTGGAGGATGGGGCTTTTGATTATGATGGAATCCGGGAAGCCCTTACAGAAAAAACAAAGCTGGTTACCATTCAGCGGTCAAAAGGCTATGCTCCGCGAAAGACACTGTCTGTCAGCCGGATTGGGGAGTTGATTTCTTTTATTAAGGAGATTCGCCCAGATGTAATCTGTATGGTGGATAATTGTTACGGGGAATTTGTTGAGACAATGGAACCAACGCAGGCAGGCGCTGATTTATGTGTTGGTTCTTTGATTAAGAATCCGGGCGGCGGCCTTGCCCCGGTTGGTGGCTACATTACCGGCAGGGAAAAACTGGTCGATCTTTGCGCATTCCGGCTGACAGCACCTGGGCTCGGAAAAGAGGTAGGCGCTACGCTCGGTGTAAACCAAACGTTTTTCCAGGGCTTTTTTCTGGCGCCGGCTGTTACCGCAGGTGCGTTAAAGGGGGCAATTTTTGCGGCAAATGCATATGAAAGGCTTGGATTTGCTGTTATACCGGACGGAAAAGAATCCAGACACGATATCATTCAGGCAGTTACACTGGGATCTGCGGAAGCTGTGATTGCCTTCTGTCAGGGAATTCAGGCAGCGGCTCCGGTAGACAGTCATGTTGCGCCAGAGCCATATGCAATGCCTGGCTACCACAGTGATGTGATCATGGCGGCGGGAGCGTTTGTTCAGGGTTCGTCTATCGAATTAAGCGCAGACGGGCCGGTTGAGCCTCCGTATGCAGTTTACTTTCAGGGAGGACTTACCTGGTATCATGCCAGATATGGCATAACGATGTCTTTGCAATATTTAAAGAATGCCGGTTTTGTTCAGATTCCGGAAAAGTAGCCGACATATCCTGTCACGATTTCACGAAAAATACATGATATTTTCAAAGTTAGCTTCTATACAAATCGAACTTTTTATGATACCATAATTACTGTGTGCAAATCGGCAGGTAAAACCTATCTGCCCGTCAGATAGAATGTACCTGCCGCGGGGAGCCTTCCGGAAAAAGGAGGGCAGTTATGTCAAGAAAAAATAATACAATGAAAGAAATGCCATGCTCGGAACAGCCGTATGAGAAGTGTGAAAAATATGGCGCGCAAATCCTGTCGGATGCAGAGCTTATGGCTGTCGTGATTCGTACCGGCAGCTGTGGTGAAACCTCGATTGACCTGTCAAAACGGATACTGGAGATACTTCCGGGACGTTCCCTGAACGGTCTGTTTCAGGTTTCTAAAGAGCAGCTTTGTGATTTAAAGGGAATCGGCAGGGTAAAAGCAATCCAGCTGCTTTGCCTTGCAGAGATTACAAAGAGAATGCTGCGCAGTGATGAGCAGAAAAAGCGCCTGACCTGCGGCGGGCCGGCAGACATTGCAACATATTATATGGCGGAAATGCGTTTTTTAGAGACGGAACAGGCGCGCCTGTTGTGTCTGGATGGGAAAAATGCAATCGCGAAGGAGCATGTAATCTCGGTGGGCTCTTTTAATTCGGTTATGGCGTCGCCGAGAGAGGTTTTTTACTATGCGCTAAAGTATAAAGCGGTATCAATTATCCTGATGCATAATCATCCATCCGGGGATCCTTCCCCCAGCAAGGATGATATTTCTGTGACCAGAAGAATCCGGGAGACAGGAAATATGGTCGGTATTCCGCTGATTGACCATATAATCATCGGGAACAACCGATATATCAGTCTGAAGGAATGCGGATATCTGCCGTAAAGGGGAGCATTACATGCAACTATGTATGCAAAGATTGCCATGCAACTATGCAAGCAAAAATTGCATGCAAAAATTGCAAGCAAAAATTGCATGTAAAAATTGCAAGCAAAAATTGCATGCAAATAAACGGTATCCGCGCAGATAAATAAAGAAAAAGAATATGAATTCGTGAATAACAGATTCAAAGAAATGGGGAGTTTTCATGGCAAAGAGAACTTTTGGTATTGATTTTGGCACCGATACCATTAAAGTATATAAAAAGGGAGATGGAATTGTCCTGTTGGAAAGATGTGCCGTAGCGCTTACCGGCAAGGAGAAAAAAACGATTGCGATTGGCGAGCAGGCATATGAAATGTATGAGAAGGCGCCGCCGAGCATCCGGGTTTCCATGCCGCTGAAGCGGGGCGTGGTTTCGCAGCTTCAGGACATGCTGGCACTGTGGAATTATATGGGGAAACGGATTTCCGGGAAACGAAAATTAAACCGCTGCCAGTTTTATATTGCAGTCCCTGCAGACATTACGGAAGTAGAAAAAAAAGCATATTCGCATATTGTCACAGACTCGGAAAGCAAATCGCACAACGTCAGCCTGATTGACAAGCCGGTAGCGGATGCTTACGGTTTGGGACTGGACGTTGAAAAATCACGCGGTATTCTGGTGGTTAATCTGGGTGCGGATACGACAGAGATTTCTGTGCTTTCTCTGGGAGGACTGGTCACGACCAGGCTGATTCCATATGGCGGCAATGATTTTGACAGGGCCATTCAGGGCTATATCCGCAAAAAATATAATTTTATCATTGGACTGAAAACGGCAGAACAGATTAAGATCCGCCTTGTTGCAATCGGTGCGGATGATGCACAGGCTACTGTGGTAGGAAGAGATGTTCTCAAGGGGCTTCCGGGGGAAGTTACTGTTTCCGGTAAAGAGATTTTTCCTCTGGTAAAAGATATTTTTTACTCGATTGCCTCGGAGGTCAGATCTATTCTGGAGCATACGCCTCCGGAAATCTCAACGGAAATTTATCACAATGGCATTTATCTGACCGGGGGCACCTCTTTCGTGCGCGGACTGGATCAGTTTATGGCAAATCAGATCAATATCCGGGTGAATACGACAGACAGCGCACAGAAAACAGTTGTGTCAGGAATCGGATATCTGGCAGAACATCCAAAGTTAGCTGCAAGATATGCAGTTCCTCTGGACCAGGAGCATGCTTCAACGAAGAAAAAGGCATAGATTGGGGGCTGGAATGCGTAAAAAATCATCAAAAATTACGATTGATCCAAAATATATACTGGCAGTAATCTTGTTTTTTTGTATTGTTTTGGGGATTGTTTCGTATCGTTTTTCCGATAAATTAACGCCAATCCGTTCTGCGATCGGCACGGTGATCACACCAATGCAGAAAGGCGTCAACACGATTGGCAGCAAATTGTCAGAAAAGCTGGATTATGTCACAACAATGAAAAATACGGTAGATGAAAATAAAAAGCTCAAACAGGAGCTGGAGGAGTTGTCGGCTGAGAATAAGCTGCTGCAGCAGGACAAATATGAACTGGAAAATTTCAGGGAACTATATGATCTGGATGAGCAGTACGCCGGTTATCCGAAGGTTGCGGCAAGAGTTGTCAGCAGCGATGGGGATAACTGGTATAATTCCTTTATCATTGATAAAGGAACTGAGGATGGCATTCAGAAAAATATGAATGTGATGGCAGATGGCGGCCTGGTTGGTCTGGTTACAAAGGTCAATAAATCATATGCCAAGGTACGCTCTATCATTGATGATGACAGCAATGTGTCAGGGACTTTACTAAAGGAAAATGAAAACTGTATTGTAAGCGGAAATCTGCAGCTGATGAACGAGGGAGTCATAGAAGTGACCGGTATAGACGGAAATGCAGAGATTGATGACGGTGCCGAGGTTGTCACTTCGCAGATCAGTGATAAGTATCTGCCGGGAATTTTGATTGGATATCTGAAAGATTTGCAGAAGGATTCATCCAATGTGACACAGGAGGGTTACCTTTCTCCTGTTGTAGATTTTTCGGGGTTAGATATGGTATTTGTCATAACGGAGGTAAAAGATTCTGATGAATTAGAGGAGATGTTAGAATGAAACGATACCTGAGCATGTTTCTGTTGATTGTCCTGTGCTTTGTCGCTCAGACTTCAATTTTTCCTCATCTGGCGCTGACCAACATCATTCCAAACCTGATGGTCGTCCTGACTGCGGTATCTGGTTTTATGCACGGCAGGAAATTTGGAATGTATTCCGGTTTTGTTTGCGGTGTTTTAGTTGACTTTATGTATTCCGATGTCATTGGAGTCAGTCTGTTTATTTTTGTGCTGATCGGATATCTGAATGGAGTTTTCAATAAGCTGTATTTTAAAGATGATCTGTCCATACCATTGTTTGCCATTGCGTTCAGTGACATTATCTATGGACTGCTATATTATATCTGTAATTTTCTTTTGCGGGGCAGATTTCAGATATTATACTATATAAAAAGCATTATGATTCCGGAAATGATTTATACAATTTTGACGGGAATTGTCCTGTACCATCTGATTCACTGGATAGAAGACAGGCTGTATCCGCCGCAGGATGTTCCTCTTGGGAAGGGAGATAAGATCAATAACCTGTAACACGGAAAGAGAGGTACTTATATGTTTGATGTAGTCAAAGAATATATAAAACATTTTTTTGCTTCCCGGCTTCTGCCGGTGGCAGTGTTTTTTGTATTGCTGTTTGTGATCCTTGTAAACCGGATGTTTCAGCTGCAGATTTCGGAGGCAGACGAGTATTCAAACCAGTCTGGCACCAAATCGGAAAATACCCGCGATATCAAAGCTTCCCGCGGGAAAATATATGATTGCAACGGCAAACTGCTTGCCTACAACAAATTAACCTATAATGTGACTTATGAGAGGACAGAATCGACAGCAGACCTTGATTCGCAGGATCGCAATGAGATGATTTACCAGCTTTTGCAGATTTTAGAGGAAGAGGACGAAGAGCTGTCCGTTGAATTTTATATTGAATTTGACAAAAACGGTGATCCGCAGTTTACGGTTTCCGGAAATACGCTTTTGCGCTTTAAGGCGGAGGTGTATTCGACAAAATTAGCAAAGCTGACACAGGAGCAGAGAGATGCTACCGCACAGGAGATCTACGATTTTTTGCGGTATGATATGACGACAAAAAGTCCGCGTTTTGATATTGGAGACCAGTATGATGATGAAACGGCATTAAAAATTATGGCGGTCCGCTATACAATGTATATCAACCGCAACAACACAAGTCAGAAGCTGACACTGGCATCCGATGTCTCCGACAAGACGGTTGCCGCAATTAAGGAAAACTCGACAGAACTGCCGGGAATTGACATTGATGAGGATACAATCCGTGTCTATAAAAAAAGTAAATATTTTGCACATATTTTGGGATATACCGGTTCTGTAACATCGGATAAACTGGAGGAATTAAAGGAAGAGGATCCCAATACCGACTATACCATGTTTGACCAGATTGGTATTTCCGGGTTGGAAAGTACCTATGAAGAGTATTTGAGGGGGCAAAAGGGAACCGAAAAAATTACGACAGATGATTCTACCGGGCGTGTGGAAGAGGTGACGGTGGAAGAGGAACCGGTTGCCGGAAATGATTTGTATCTGTCTATCGATGCTACGCTGCAGGAGGAATGCTATAAACTGTTGGAGGAACATATAGCAGGAATTTTAATCGCAAACATTAATAACAGTGACAGCGCAGGGACGAAGGGAACATCGGCATCGGATATCAAAGTGCCGATTTACGATGTATACAGCGCACTGATTGAAAATAATGTCATTAATTCCGAACGTTTTACAGATGATGATGCGTCAAAGCTGGAAAAAAGCACCTATAAAAAATACCGGAAAAAATCAAAGAAAATCAAAAACAGCCTGAAAAGCATTCTCGCTGTGGACAGCAAAAAAACAGAAAGCCAGTTAAGTGATTCAATGGCAGAATTTGTCGATTATTTTTATGAAGTGTTAAAGGATAATGACGTGGTTCTTGTCAGTGATGTTGATGAATCAGACGCTACATTTAAGAAGTTTTCTTCTGACAAAATCAGCCTCAGTGAATTTTTGCAGTATGCAATTACGCAGAACTGGATTGATTTAAGCGTTCTTGATATTGGGGAAAGCTATTTCAGCACGGAAGAAATTTATCAGAAGCTTCTTGATTACGGAATGGAGCTTCTTGACAGCGATACCACATATCCGAAAATGATTTACAGCTATCTGATTCACCAGCATGAATTATCCGGCAAGGATGTCTGCCTTTTGCTGTTTGACCAGGGAGATATTGAATATAATGCCGAGGAATATCAAAAACTGGAACTGGGGCTGATGTCTCCGTATAATTTTATCATCAAAAAGATCAAAAATCTTGAGATTACACCGGGAGAACTTGGTTTAGAGCCGTGTTCCGGCTCGCTGGTTGTCACAGATGTCAATACCGGACAGGTGAAAGCGATGGTCAGCTATCCAAGCTATGACAACAATAAAATGGCAAATCAGGTCGATTCTGATTATTTTTATACGTATCTGACACAGGCATCCTCATCACCGTTGCTCAACAGGCCAACACAACAGGAGCTTGCTCCGGGTTCTACATTTAAGGTTGTCTCTTCTGTCGCTGCGTTGGAGGAGGGCATTTTAACTCCGTCCACCACGATTTACGACCATGTGAAATTTGATAAGATTAATCCGTCGCCGAGCTGCTGGAAAAAAACAGGTCATGGCAGCCTGCATGTCTCCACTGCCCTGGAGGCTTCATGCAACTATTTTTATTATAATGTCGGCTATGAGCTTGGGGGAGGCTCAAGCGGGTCGCTTAGCGACTCAAAGGGACTATCCCGCCTGAAAAAATATGCGGATATGTTTGGCCTTACCGATAAATCAGGCGTGGAAATTACAGAATCAGAGCCGCAGTTTTCGACCACGGATGTTGTCCGCTCGGCGATTGGCCAGGCAACACATGCATACACGCCATCACAGCTTTCAAGGTATGTGACAACGATTGCAAACAACGGAACCTGTTATGATCTGACCCTGATCAGTAAGATTAAGGATGTCAGCGGAAAAACCATTTTAAACAATAAGGCAAATGTCAGGAATCAGGTTGACATTGCAGATTCTACCTGGAATGCAATCCAGCATGGCATGTATCTTGTCGTGAATGGGTCCGGTGCATCAAGCTCTGTCCGGCAGATGTTTTCCGGCCTGAATGTAACAGTGGCAGGAAAAACCGGTACGGCCCAGTTAAATGAATATCATGCAAACCATGCATTGTTTATTTCGTATGCACCGTATGATAATCCGGAAATTTCCGTGACCTGCGTCATTCCGAACGGATATGCTTCTTCCAATGCTGCGCAGACGGCAAGAGATGTTTATAAATATTATTTCAGCAAAAAGAAAAAGAAAGTTTCCGGTAATGTAAAGATGCCGGAATCAACGGTAAACAGTATGGATTAAACGGGAGGAGGCAGGAAAATGAAAGAGAAAGTAGTGATTAAGGGGACAAAATCCGGTATTATATTGGTACTTAGCCCGGAAGAAAGTTTTGAAACGCTTAAGATGGCAGTTGCAGAAAAATTTGAAAAATCTGCTGACTTTTTGGGGGAGGCGCAAAAGGCAATCCAGTTTCAGGGAAAACAGCTGACAGACGAACAGAAAATGGAGCTGGTTACAGTAATACAGAGCCATTGCCGGCTGTCTATTGTCTGCATTATGGAAAATGATGACAAGTTAGAAAAGTCGTTTCAGGAGACGATTGCAAAGCAGCAGAGTATGGCAAACCAGAACAGCGGACAGTTTTTTAAGGGAAATCTGCGTTCCGGTCAGGTGCTGGATGTTGAGACAAGCATTATTATTATAGGTGATGTCAAGGCGGGAGCAAAGGTTATCTCCAGGGGGAATGTCATTATTCTTGGCTCGCTGAAAGGAAATGTTTATGCCGGGGCAGACGGAAATTACAACGCGTTTGTCGTGGCGCTTGACATGGATCCGATGCAAATCCGGATTGCCGATACCATTGCCCGTTCGCCGGATAAACCCAAAAGAAGCAAAACAAAAGAGACAAAGATTGCTTTTTTTGAAAATGGAAATATCTACATCGAACCGCTTGACCGGGATGTGATCAATGACATTCGGTTATAGATTTTTTTAGCAATCTTTGGTACAATAAGAAGCAGTTTATTTTTTCAACTGGAAAACAATGGTTTCCATTCTGAGAAAAAGGCATTCAAGCAGAATCAAGTATAAAAATTATTCATTTAGGAGGAATAAAAAATGGGAGAAGTAATAGTGATTACATCTGGAAAAGGCGGTGTTGGAAAGACGACCACGACAGCAAATGTCGGAACAGGACTTGCCATGCTGGGAAAGAAAGTTGTACTGATTGATACCGATATCGGACTTCGTAATCTGGATGTCGTAATGGGGCTGGAAAACCGTATCGTATATAACCTGGTTGATGTAGTAGAAAATAATTGCCGCATTAAACAGGCGCTGATTAAGGACAAGCGTTATCCAAATCTCTATCTTCTGCCTTCTGCACAGACAAAGGACAAGACTGCGGTTAGCCCGGAACAGATGAAGAAACTTGCCGATGAACTGAGAGAGGAATTTGATTACATACTGATGGATTGTCCGGCGGGAATCGAGCAGGGATTTAAGAATGCCATTGCCGGCGCTGACCGTGCATTGGTTGTTACGACACCGGAGGTTTCTGCGGTTCGTGATGCGGACAGGATCATTGGGCTTCTGGAGGCAAATGAGATCACACAGACCCATTTGGTTGTAAACCGTCTCCGCATGGAAATGGTAAAGGAAGGCAACATGATGTCAAGTGATGATGTTGTAGAAATTCTGGCGATTGACCTGATTGGTGTTGTACCGGATGATGAACAGATTGTTATTTCGACAAATAATGGTGAGCCGTTAGTCGGCTCCGAATCCAAGGCCGGAAAGGCTTATATGAATATTTGCCACAGAATTTTAGGAGAGGACGTTCCATACCTTGATTTGGAAGAGACAAATGGTTTTTTCAAAAAATTTGCGTCTATTTTCAAAAAATAAGCAGATATAGGCAGATGGTTCGATACAGAAATGGAGACGATTATGAGTTTTTTATCTAATTTTTTTAAAGGTTCCGAGAACAGCAGTGATATCGCGAAAAACAGGCTTAAGGTTGCCATTACTTCTGACCGTGCGGTATGTTCTCCGGAAATTATGGAACAAATGAAAAATGACATTATTGAGGTAATCTCAAAATATCTGGATATTGATACGGATGGATTGGATATTAAGGTGACAAAGACGGAATTAGATGAATCTTCCGGCACAATCAACGCACTTCTTGCCAATATTCCGATTAAGGAAGGTTCCAGAAATTTCAGGAAGAGATAATTAGGAAGGCAGTATATGATTAACAAAATTAAGCAATATGATTGGAGAAAATATGATTTTTCTTTGTTGGCAGCTGTTATTATTCTTTGCATAATCGGCGCATTTACGGTAAAGCTGGCAGGTGGTGAGGACGACGGTATGCGTTATATGCGCAGCCAGCTTATCGGGCTTGCATTGGGACTGGTGATCGTGGCAGGCTTGTCGCTGTTAGATTATCATTTTATCTGTAAATTTGCCATTATATATTATATTGCGGGAATTGTGCTGACAGCGGCGACGCATTCTCCGATTGGGACTGACAACGGAACAGATGCTGACCGATGGATTAAGCTTGGGGGAATCACCTTTCAGCCCTCTGAGCTCATGAAGGTAATTCTGATTATTACGCTTGCGGCACTGTTTGTAAAGCTGCGGATGCGGATGGAGCGTTTTAGTACGCTGGTGATTGCCGGTGCGGTAACGGCGGTTCCGGTGCTTTTGATTATGTCACAGCCGGATCTTTCCTCCAGCCTGGTAGCTGTTTTTGTTTTGTTAATTATGGTGTTTGTGGCAGGAGTCAGTTACCGGATACTTGCACCGGTCGCAGCGGTAGCGGTTCCGGTTGTCATTGTATTATTCTGGTATATCCAGCAGCCGGACAATGTGATTTTAAAAGATTATCAGTATAACCGTATTATGGCATGGCTGCATCCGGAGTTAGATGTGACCGGAGATTTAACATACCAGCAGACGCGTTCCCTGCGGGCGATTGCCGCCGGACAGCTGTCTGGAAAGTTCCTGCAGGATGGGGGGACAGGTTCTAGATCGTACAACTCTGTCGCAGTCAATGAGAGTGATTTTGTCTGGTCCGTAATCAGTGAGGAATTTGGTTTTTTGGGCTGTTGTTTTATTTTGCTGCTTTTCGCATTTGTAATTTTTAAGTGCTTTATGGTTGCCAAAAATGCACAGGATTATCTTGGCAAAATGCTTGCGGCCGGGGTTGCTGCAATGTATATGTTTCAGATTTTTGCTAATATCTGTGTCGTTACCTTTATTTTTCCAAATACAGGGCTTCCGCTGCCGTTTATCAGCAATGGATTGAGTTCCATGATTTCTTCCATGCTGGCAATCGGTCTGATTATGAATATAAAAATACAGCCGGCGAAATCCAGTAAGGGAGGATTTTCCATGCGCCATATTTACGGAAATAATCCTACATCTGATATTGATATTGATTTGTAAATTGAAAAATGGTATACCGGCTTATCAGGGTGGATAATACAAGAGAAGGGAGAGGAGAACATGAACATTGGTTTGATTGCACATGATGCCAAAAAAATTTTGATGCAGAATTTTGCAATCGCATATCGCGGAATTTTAAGTAAACATGATATTTATGCAACCGGCACAACGGGCCGCCTAATTGAAGAAGTGACGAATCTGACCGTTCACAAATACCTGGCGGGGCATCTGGGAGGCGAACAGCAGCTGGCATCCCAGATTGAGCACAATCAGATTGATATGGTGTTCTTTTTGCGGGATCCTTTGTCTCCAAAGATACACGAGCCGGATGTCAACAATGTAATACATCTTTGCGACACATATAATATTCCTTTTGCAACAAACCTTGCCACAGCAGAGTTATTGATTAAGGCATTGGACCGCGGCGATTTGGAATGGCGTGAGATTTTAAAAAAAGAGGGAATGGGTGAACATGAAGAGTAAGGGAAAATTACTGTTTGTCTTTTGTCTGCTTTCCTGCGGCAGCTTTCTTTTTTCCGGCTGCGGCACAGAGAAAAATGAACTGTTGGATTATCATATTGCATCTGTGTCCGGATACAGCGCACAGTATGAAGAAACGGCTTCACAGGAATATCTGTCTGCGGATTTGTGTGTGATTCCCAAAAATGGAGAGACAGAGACACAGGATGCGGTTATGACGTCACTGGCATCGCTGATGATCAACGACACTGAACAGACAATGCTGTATTCTCATAATATTTATGAAAAAATTTATCCTGCCAGTATTACTAAGATTGTAACGGCTCTTGTTGCGTTAAAATATGGCAATCTGGATGATACTGTCACCATCAGCTACAATGCATCCCATATTACAGAGTATGGAGCAAAGCTGTGCGGCTTTGCAGAGGGTGATCAGATTGTGTTAAATGATCTGTTATATTCGTTTCTGATTTGTTCCGGAAATGATGCAGGCGTTGCGATAGCAGAGCACATTGCAGGAGATGTAGATTCCTTTAGTGATTTGATGAATCAGGAAATGGAGCGGATTGGGGCGGTTCATTCCCACTTTGTCAACCCACACGGGCTGCATGACGATGACCATTATACCACAGCGTACGATCTTTATCTGGTCTTTCATCAACTGGTAAAGGACCAGCGGTTTCTTGATATTGTCAGCCAGTCCGGGTATACTGCAAAATTTAAAGGGAAAGATGGAAAGAAAAAGAAGCTATACTTCACATCAACAGACCGGTATCTGCTTGGAACGGCGCAGGCGCCTTCCGGGGTAACGGTAATCGGCGGGAAAACAGGCACTACTTACAATGCGGGTTCCTGTCTGATTCTGTATTCTAAAAATGAAAGTGATCAGTATTTTATTTCTGTTGTGCTAAAAGCACAGGGAGCATATGATTTATACAGCCAGATGAACAATCTGCTGGCATATGAAAATCAGTAACACACTGGTACCGCGTTTTTCAAAAAAAAACAGGCAATACCTTTTTCGGTACAGCCTGTTTTTAATTATATAGGAAATTTTGTTTCCTATATAATTAAAACGCTACGCGGGGATGCGCACGCGCGCGAAACGAAATATGCCGCAAAAGCGGCCGCGCTTGGTGCGAGAGTTCCGCAGGCGGAACTCTTTCTTAAGCGTAGAGCAATCTGCCGAAATTAATGGGCAGTGTTGCGGATTCTTCCATAGTAGCTGATTGCATACAGACCGCTAATGCCAACCAGTGCATAAACAATACGCGATAAAATCGACATATCACCAAATAGAACGCGCACCAGGTCAAACTGGATAAATCCGATTAGTCCCCAGTTGACTGCACCAATAATGACTAGAGTTAATAAAACATAATCTACGATTTTCACATTTATGCCTCCTTTTTACAAGCTGGTACATCGAATATTAAGTAATTGGCAGTTTGCTTTGTCTGTTTTTAGCCAAAACTTAATTTTTGCTGTACTGGTCATTGAAAAACCATATTTACATTGTCTCTTGTTTTGCAAAAAAATATTCAGTGCCGGAGATACTTTTTTCGCTGTACTAGACAAAATATATAAATTTCAGTATAATAAAGTGTATTGCAAAAAAAGAAACAGTATTTGCAGATGACTGGAAAGGAGCAGGTTTCATGAGGCGGAAGAATCGGAAAGTTGTAAAATTAAAGCGACGCGGTTCCTGGTTTCCGGGTGCATTTCTTTTACTGTTTGCCGGTTATTTGCTTGTCCTGTTTATACAGTCATTTACAGGCGATCATGTATCCATTTATGAAGTGAATCAAAAACAGATTGCAGATAATGAAAATTTACGGGGAATTATTTTGCGTGAAGAAACGATTGTTAATACGCAAACAGCAGGCTATATAAATTACTATGTCGGGGAAGGCTCCAGGTTATCGGTTTCTACCACAGTCTATTCCACAGATAAAGAGGGGACAGTAGCGGAAACGGCGTCTGCGGTAGACACGGATGAAATTACTCTTTCCGACGAGGACACCAAAAATATCCGAAATGATATTGCCAGCTTCCGCGATGATTTTTCTTTATCAGAATATGCAGGGATGGTCAATTTCCGTTACAATGTGGAAAATACATTGCTGGAATCCTCTGATATCAGTCTTGTTGATAATCTGAAAAAAATTCGGCAGGAATCCGGGAGCGATGCCTCTTTTCAGCTGGTCAAGGCGGAACAGACAGGGATTATCTCTTTTTGTACGGACGGACTTGAGGATTTAACCCTGGGAGAGATTGACAGCTCTTATTTTACTGAGATGAAAGATCAGTGGACACAGCTGCGCTCTTCTAAACTTATAAAAAAAGGCAAACCGGTCTACCGCCTTGTTACAAGTGAAAACTGGTCCATTGTTGTCTCTCTTACGAAAGAGCAGTATACGAAGCTTTTGCAGAAAGATTCTGTTCTGGTGCGAATCAAAAAGGATGATATCAGCATGACGCCGACTGTGAGAACCTTTACTTCAGATGGCTGTTATTATGCAAGGTTATCTTTTGACAAATATATGATTCATTATCTGAATAACCGTTACCTGGATATTGAAATCCAGTTTAATAATGCAGATGGGCTTAAGATTCCGGTGTCTTCGATTTTGAAGAAAAAATGTTATGTTATTCCATCAGAATATCTGACATATGGCTCCGGTACATCAAACACGCTTGGCGTGGCTAAGATTTCATATGATGATTCCGGGCAGGAGCAAATTGATTTTGTTGAAGTCGATGTATATTATAAAGATGAGGATGGAAACGTTTATATCAGTGCTGACTTATTTCCGGCCGGTACGACAATCCAGAAGAGTAACGGCACATCGGATACAAAGCTCCAGGTGACGGATACAGCCGAGCTTGAGGGCGTTTATAATTGCAATCAGGGGTATTGTAAATTCCGGTATATCAATAAGCTGTATGAAAACCAGGAATACGCGATTGTAGAAAAGGATAACAGCTACAGTATTTCTAATTATGATCATATTATTTTAAATCCGGAATTAATGAGTGAAGATGAGATAATCTATTAAGAGGAGAATGCATATATGGTAAGGGAAAATCTGGAAAACGTAGAGAAACGCATTTTGAATGCCTGTCAGAGGGTAGGCCGCCATCCGGAAGATGTCACACTGGTCTGTGTCAGCAAGACAAAGCCTGCAGAAATGATTCAGGATGCTTACGGATACGGAAAGCGGGAATTTGGCGAAAATAAGGCGCAGGAGCTGCGGGAGAAGTATGATGTGCTGCCAAAAGATATTATCTGGCATTTTATTGGACATTTGCAGACAAACAAGGTAAAATATGTAGTTGGAAGGGCTGGTCTGATCCATTCCGTGGATTCCTGCCGCCTTGCGCAGGCGATTGAAGCAGAAAGCGTGAAGAAAGGGGTAGTGTCGCATATTCTGGTTGAGGTCAATGTGGCGCAGGAGGCTTCCAAGTTTGGTCTAAGAACTGAGGAAACGTTGGAACTTGTTAAACAGGCTGCAGCATTACCCCATCTGCGGATAGACGGTTTGATGACAATAGCGCCGTTTGTCGAAAATCCAGAGCAAAACCGTCCGGTTTTTCAACAGCTGCGTGAATTGTCGGTTGACATTGACAGCAAAAACATTGATAATGTGTCTATGGGCATTCTGTCTATGGGCATGACCAATGATTATGAAATTGCGATTGAGGAAGGGGCAACCCATGTACGCGTTGGCACCGGGATTTTTGGTGAACGCAATTATCATATAGAACAATCGGAAGGATGCAGGAGGATTTAACTATGGCAAATGGAATTAATAAACTAATGAACTTTTTAAAGCTGACAGACGAAGACGATGAATTTGATGATGATCTTTATGATGATGAATATGATTACGAAGATCAGAAAGAGTTAGAGAGAGAAGAGAAACGTCTGCAAAAGGAGCGCAGAAAAGAAGAGAAGCGCACTATGTCATCTGCCTCATACCGGAACGAAATGGATTATGAGGAGGATACTCCTGTCATTCCGAAAAGAAGCAGCTACCGGTCCTCTTCATCCGGCAGTAAGGTAGTACAGATGCCTTCCTCAAGCCATGATATGGAGGTATGTATTGTAAAGCCGTCTAATATTGGTGAGTCTCAGCAGGTTTGCGATCTGTTGATGGGTTCCCATCCGGTTATTGTTAATCTGGAGGGAATTGATATTATGGAAGCACAGCGTATTATGGATTTTATTTCCGGTTGTATTTTTGCGATTTCCGGCAATATGTGCCAGGTTTCCCGCTATATTTTTATTTTTTCTCCAAAGGATGTCGATATTTCAGGCGATTACATAAAAAGCCTGGAAAATGAAGAAAGCTATAATATGGCAAATTTCCATAAGGAATTTTAAGGCAGAAATTTGTCTCTGCGCGCGCTTGACACAAACGAGGATTACTATGTATCAATATCTTTTGTATTGTTTTAATATTTTCTTTCTGGTGCTGGAGGTTATTGTACTGGTTTATTTAGTGCAGGATTTGTTAAGGCTTGGTCCGAAAGTGCGGTATTTTCTTTTGATGCTTATATCACCAATGCTGTTTCCGATGCGAAATCTGGTAAAGCATTCGATTTTAAATACGTTTTCTATGGATCTAAGCCCTTATATTTTACTGATTATTCTTGCATATTTAGAAAGGGTCTGCACATACCTTCAAATGTATGCGGCTGTGTAAGTATCACCAGCTGAAGGGATGGGAATGCGGACTGGGAAATGGAGCTTCTATGCATTTAACAAAGGAAGAACAGATTTTGTTCCGGCACTGCACCGATATGATACAGCAGGCATATCAGCGTTCTATACCGGTGTTTAGCCAGTTTATGAGTCTGCATGAAATGGATTTGGCATATCAGGCCATGGAACAGTATTATGGCTGTTCCTGTCAGGAAGGTGTGCAGTATCAGCGCTTTGGCGGTTATGATGATGCCGAACGCTGTGTGTTGTGCTTTTTGCCGCAGGGGTCTGCAAGAGAGGTGACAAGTGAAGATTTTCCGCTTCGGTGTATTTGCATTGAACCGCGAAATAAGCGCTTTTGTAATCCATTGTCGCATCGGGATTATCTGGGTACCATTATGGGGCTTGGCATTACCAGGGACCAGATCGGCGATATTTTAGTGGAACGGGAGGAATCAGGCTGTTGCAGGGCTTATGTATTCTGCAAAGAGGACAAGTCATCGCTTTTGCTGACGCTGGACCGGGTTCGGCATACAGCGGTGTCCTGCAGGGAGACAGTTTTTTCAGATACAGGCTGGAAACCGGAATGGAAAGATATTTCCGGGAATGTCTCATCGTTTCGTTTGGATGCTGTTTTGGCTGTGGCGCTAAAATTGTCGCGTTCCAGGGTGCTGGAGCTGATTCAGAATGGAAGTGTGTTTTTAAATGGAAGATGCTGCACAGAAAACGCGAAGAAACTGGAGGAAGGCGCTGTTATTTCTATCCGCAAATATGGTAAATTTATTTTCTACCAGGTGCACACACAGTCGAAAAAAGGGCGCTATCACATTACTATAAAACAATATTTATAGGAGGAAAATCTATGTTTACACCAATTGATATTCAGAATCATTCTTTAAAAACGGCAGTGAGGGGTTACAGCAAAAAGGAAACGGATGATTTTTTGGAGCAGATTCTTGCCAGCTATGAAGAGTTATATAAAGAAAATCGCGAATTAAAGGATAAAGTATCTTCCCTGAGCGAAGGAATCCAATATTATAAAAAAATGGAAACAACACTGCAAAAGGCGCTTGTCCTTGCAGAAAAAACTTCCACAGAAACGCAGGAAGCTGCAAAGAATACAGCGGATGCGCTGGTAAAGGAAGCGCAGGCAAAGGCGGATTCGATTGAAAAAGAGGCGCAGGCAAAGGCAGAGGCTTTAAAGAAAGAAACACAGGCATATTCTGAGATTACAAAGTCAGATGCAAACCGCGAACTGGAGGCGACCAGAAATCATGTCCGCAAACTCGTGCAGAGCTATGAAAACTACCGTCTGCAGTTTAAAAAGCTTGCTGAATCACAGATTGAAATGCTGGATAGTGAACATTTTTCTATTTTTGTACCAGAGCTGTCCGAGCTGTTAGATGATGCTCCGTCTGCAGATGAAGTCATGGAGGCAGAGGGCGCAGTACCGATCAATATCAGCAGAAAGGAAGAGTTTGCTGCTCCGGCTGCTGATACAGAAAATGTTAAGCAGGAAGAAGATTCGGTTGATTCGGCTGCTGCGCAGGAGAGTATTGGGCAGGAAGAAGATTCTGCTGATTCGGTTGCTGTTCAGGATGGCGTTGGGCAGGAAGAAGATTCTGCTGATTCAGTTGCTGTTCAGGATGGCATTGGGCAGGAGGAAGATTCTGCTGCAGAGGCGGAAGAGGAATATTCAAAAGAAGCTGCAGCTGCAGCCGAATCAGGCGAATGGACTGACAACACCCCGAAAACAGAGGATTATAACAGCATCAATATTTCCCGGACAGTAACTCCGGATGCAGAAGCGGATGCCGATTCGCCTTTTACCTTTATTGATACGGAATAAAAAGCGAAAGCGTACTATTACATTTCAGAATGAGGATTTTGATGGATGAAATTGAATAAATATGTGGCTGGTTTTCTGGAATTGCTGATTTTGCTTTCCCTTGACCAGATCAGCAAATACTGGGCAATTATATATTTAAAGGGAACCGCCGGAATCGTACTAATACAGGATATTTTTGAACTGCAATATCTGGAAAATCATGGAGCTGCATTTGGTATTCTGCAAAATCAAAGAGTCTTTCTGCTGTGCATTACCGTTGCAATTCTGGCGGCACTTGGAATCCTTTTTTGGCGTATTCCGCACCAGAAGCACTTTTGGCCATTGCAGTTTACGCTGGTTTTGCTTGTTTCGGGTGCGGTCGGCAATATGATTGACCGGTTCTGGCGCGGATATGTGGTAGATTTTTTTTACTTTAAATTAATTGATTTTCCAATTTTTAATATTGCGGATTGTTATGTCGTCGTAGCGGCGTTTTTGGGGATTTTTTTCGTGTGTTTTTATTATCAGGATGAAGATTTGCAGCTTTTGAAGGGGAAAAATTCAAAAGATTTTCAAAAGAAAGATGAATGAAAGGCGAGGTTTTGACCAAATATGAACTATACAGCGGGGACTACGTCAAAATTTACGGTGACAGAGGAAGAAGCCGGGATGCGTCTGGATCAGTTTCTGGTAAAGAAGCTTCCGGATGCGTCCCGGTCTTTTTTGCAAAAACAGATTAAGGACGGACACGTTCTGGTCAATCATAAAACCATGAAGGCCGGAGGTAAGCTTGGAACAGGTGACGATATTGCCATTTCGATTGAAATGCCGGAAGAGCTTGCTGTAGAGGCGGAAGACATTCCGCTTGACATTCTGTTTGAAGATGATGATATCATTGTAATTAATAAGCCCAAACAAATGGTAGTACATCCTGCCGCTGGCCACTATACCGGTACGGTTGTCAATGCCTTGCTGTATCATTGCAGGGATTCTCTGTCCGGAATAAACGGTGTTCTCCGCCCCGGTATTGTGCACCGGATTGACCAGGACACGACGGGGGCTATTGTGATCTGTAAAAATGATTTTTCACACCGAAAGATTGCAGAACAGCTGCGGGTACATTCAATTACCAGAACCTATCACGCGATTGTCTATAACCATTTTCGGGAAGAGCAGGGGACGGTAGAGGGAACGATCGGGCGCCATCCGGCAGACCGCAAAAAAATGGCGGCAAATGTTGCAAATGGGAAACATGCGGTTACACATTATACGGTATTAGAAACGCTGCAGAAGAATTTTTCATATATCAGCTGCCAGCTTGAAACTGGCAGAACACATCAGATCCGTGTTCATATGGCAGAGATTGGGCATCCTGTTCTAGGTGATGCGGTTTATGGTCCTGCAAAATGCCCGTTTCATCTTACCGGACAAACACTGCATGCCAAGACGCTGGGATTTATTCATCCACGCACCGGAAAGTATATCGAATTTGATGCGCCGTTGCCGGAATACTTTGTAAAACTGCTAAAACAGCTATCTTAATCGTAATCTAAGCTTAACACTATGATTTATATTAAATTATATTAAAATTTATGCTAAGCTTAACGCTGTGATTTATACTAAATTTTTTGCTAGGATTTATGTAATGTTACAGCTGATGCTGCACTGCGTTTTTTGTCATCGTCCAATGCCGCATAGTGTTTCCGGGTGGTATTTACATCGTTGTGGCCAAGCACCTCGGCAACCAGATAGATGTCGCCTGTTTCCCGGTATAGAGCCGTACCGTAAGTGCTTCGCAGTTTATGGGGCGTAATATGCTTAAAGTTTGTGATCTGGCTGGCATATTCGGCAACTAAATTTTCAATGGCCTGTACACTGATTCTGCGGCGTTGAATGGAATAGAAGAGGGCGTGCTCATGGCCCTCCAGCGGCTGGATTTGCACTCTTGAAATCTCTATATAATCTTTTAACGCCTTTTTTACTTCTGTACCAAAATAAACATATTCTTCCTTACCGCCTTTTCGCATAATCCGGATCCGGTTTTCGCGGAAATCAACATCTTCAATATCCAGACCAACACACTCGGACACACGGATACCTGTTCCAAGAAAAAGTGTAAATATAGCAATATTACGGTATTTGTTCTTTTCAAAAAAGGATTTTTTACGGCCTGTCAGGTGATCACCAGCGTGTTCTACCAATTCCAGAAGCTCAGAAACCTCGCCGGAATCCAGACGGATGATTTCACGGTCATGGAGCTTTGGCATATCAACCACAGTTGTCGGATTGTTTGAAATTCGTTCCCGTTTCTGGAAATACAGATAAAATTTTCGCAGAGAAGCAAGTTTTCGGTGTATGCCGCGTTCATCATTTGAAAAGGTTTTTCCGTTGTATTCATAGTATTTTAAATATTCCAGATATTCTTCGATATCAACCGGTTCAAGGCAATCGAGATCATGTAAAGTTATCTTTGCAATTTCTTTATTGGAAAATGCCGGGTTCGCTGCCAACAGATAACGGAAAAAAGTCCGGATATCATAAGCATAGCCAATTCTTGTATTAATCGATGAGGTTGGCTCTAGCGCACGAAAAAAATCTTTTGAAAAAGGTGGAAATTCCTGAAGAAGCTTCCGAAGCTTTGAAACGTTATATGCATTTTTGTTTTGGTGATATGTTTGATGATTTGATGTTCCCATATAGACATCCTTTCTGAATATCAGGTGCATTTTTGTATTTTTGTTATTATGTTATACATTATGATAACAGATTTCTCTCTCAAATGCAATAACTATTTGAAAAACTGGAGTTTATCCCAAAGTTAAAATTAAAGCAGAAAAATACTCTTCTGCTTTAAGCCCGGTTAATGATTTTTTTTAATGCCGCAATATCATCTGGTGAC
>JAJQGL010000087.1 GCA_021200535.1 Clostridiaceae bacterium
AGAGCGCTGCGTTCGGGACGCAGAGGTCGCAGGTTCAAATCCTGTCGCATCGACTCCTTGGCAGGGGCGATGAAAATGCCGGAAACACTGATAAATACAGGGTTTCCGGTATTTTTTTATTCTCGATTCGAGTCTTAAAAATTGTCGGATGAAAGCCACACCTCGAAAAGTTCCGCAAAATGTTCCGCAAAAAATCTTTCAAACGTCTAAAACAGGTCAGCCACATTCTCAGACATCGCGGAGAGGTCATTTTCCGCTGCATTCGTCTTGTGCTTCATGTACTGGGCATAAACATTCATAACGGTGGTCGCATCGCGATCCCCGAGCCAGTACTGCACTTTCTTAATATCCCAACCTTTGTCGATCAACAGTGAAGCACAGGTATATCTGAGCTTGTGAAGCGTGATCTCCGGACGTCCGAACTCCTTCATAGCATTAGAAAACTTTCTGGTAATATAATCCGGACGATATGGAGAGCCGTCTTCATGCGTGAAAACGTAGTTCTTGGTATTCTGGTATGTATTCCCGAAAAACTCCCGATTGGCCTCCTGTTCCTCCCGAACCCTCCGAAAGCACTGTTCCGCAGTCGGAAACAAATTCAGATCTCGCCGACCATCTGCGGTTTTCGTCTGATCCTCCGCGTAAATGGTGACATTTCCGGTCACCGTGTGGCAGATCGTCAGAACCTTGCGTGTATAATTGACAGCTGACCATTTCAGTCCCAGAATCTCCTCACGCCGTAAGCCATAGTAGACTCCGACAAAAGCAATCGATTTCAGGAACGGATAATTCTCATCGAGAAAACAGAGCATCTCACGGATTTCCTCCTCCGTCAGGAAAAGCATCTCTTCCGAATAATCACTGTTCTTCTTATTCGTGACCTTTGTATTTCCCACAGGATTGGACGGAAGCCCAAGCTTGATCATGGAATAGTCAAAGGCAGCATAGAGGATGCTCTTTATGCTTCTCACGCTACGCACGCTCAGAGGACTAAGACTCTGATCCTTCTGACTGACCTTGCCATACCTCAGACAGTACTGATAGAAGTCATCAAGCTTTGCAGGTGTGACATCACGGAGCTTTGTGTGCCTTGGCTGAAAATACCGCTTGATAGCAGCCAGTCGATACTTATATGTGTCATAGGTATTTCCACGGATCTCACATTTCTTTTTCTCCATCCACAGATCGAGAAAATCGCACAGCTCAATATCTGGATCGATTTCGCTTTGCGCTGCATCCAGATTCTCCAGGTAGGCATAAGTTTCAAGCATCTCCCTGAGCATGCCTTCTGCCCTGCGCTTGTTCCCCTTTACCTCCAGTCCCGTCCGGACGGTTTTCTTTTTCCACTTCTGTGTGATTGGCTCTTTATAGGAAAGCTGTACATAATAGTACTCTTTCCCGGAGCTCGCCTGTTTGGTTACTAAACTGCCCGTCATAATTAATCCTCCTATATAAAGAGGCAGGCCGTACAAGGTAGAAAGGATTCTATCACGGCCCGCCCATGTGTTGCGATAATGATTTGAAACGTCAGCAAAAATGGCAGTATGGTAGATACTGGCTGATTATCCTACACTTCCCAATGTGCAGGGTGTACACCCTTAAAAAGACACCGGGAATGGCTATCTCGTTGATTGTGACGAGATAGCTGCTATCGTACATCCTACAAGCATATGCACGGGAGGATGATCAGTGACCGCGTTTACTATCCTGGTCGTAATCTTCCAGAAATGCTACGACCGATTTTTTACTGATCCGATAAACCCGACCGATTTTCCGGTAGCGAATCTCACCAGCGTCAAGCAGACGCTTTACAGAGCGTCGGCTTAAACGTAAGGCCTCTGCTGTATCATTGATGGTTAATACATCTGAATAGTGATCTAACATATGCAATCTCCTCCTTTCAACATAGACTAATTCTGGACTTAATGTCCGATTGCACAAATAAATGATTTATCAGCGAAAATATTACAGATACGCTGATTTTACGGCGAAACTGATGTGCTTAATGCCTGCAGCAGGTATGACTGAAATACACTGATTTTTTATTACGTTCTAGGATTCAGCCTGATTCCTATGAAAGCTGAGCGGGGATTTTCGCCTCGGCTGTGATGAGATCTTTTTTTAGGAATCCCTTGATGCTCAAACCAGGCAACAAAATCATTGTAATTTGCTTTTGCTATACCATATCTGTCACAGAATGTACGGTAGTCAGCGTATAGATCGGTTGTAAATACTTCATCGTCTGGGTTTTCAGTGAATGCAATGCATTCTTTTACAAAAACCTCTAGAGTAACATTTATATCAGTTGCTCTGCTTTTATCAGAGGCATGGCTTCTCCACTGAGACTTTAAACGATCAGCCGCTTCGCATTTGGAAAATATATAGTTGTTTCGAATAACCCTTGATAGTGCATACATGCTCATTGCAATAATTCCTTCGGTTTCTTCCAGGAGTTCAGAAAGAAAATCAGGATTTGATGCACCTTTTTCAATTGTATACAGGAATGGCACAATTACCATCCGCTTCCAGAATGCATCATCATCATCATTCTCTGAAACGGACACAGGAAAGTTGCTGGCGAAAAGAAATCTCATACTACTGTGTATGGATTTCATATCCATATATTTCCTTTCAGTGGTGATTGGATCTCCTCCAGTGATCTGCTTTATGAGTGAAGTTACCTTTGGGTTTAAATATCCTTTCGGCAGATCCATACTGAGATTTACCATTTTACCTTGTATGTCAGCCAGACCAAACCGCTGTTGTAGCTGATCCAGGGAAAGATAAGAGGTATACTTCTCACCAAGCAGTTTGCATACCAGCTGCCCTAATGTACTTTTTCCGCTGTTCGGAGCATAGGCCATGACGAAGAATACTTTTCCATCGTTGATGGATGTCAGAAGGTAGCCGAGTACTTCTAATACTCTTTGCTGAATTTCTGCATCGCCATTGCTTATGTCAGCTAGATATTTCAGAAAGTGAACCGGCTTCTTAAACTGTACATGCCACTCCGCATCCAACGCAAAGAATGTCAGATAATCTTTAGAATGTGGCATAAGCTTACAGTTTTTCAGGTTGAGAACCCCGTTCCGAAATGGGACATAATAGCGAGCTTCTCGTACTCTGGCATCACAATTATTAGGTATAAGCCTCTTGTCTGCTTGTAAGTACTTCATCAGGTCTTTTACCCAACTGATGTTGATACTGTTAAATGCGTCCTGACTGATATAGTTTCTTATCAGGAATAAGAGTTCACTTTCGCTCTCTATTTTTTGATACGTGATTCCGTTATAGTGAAATAACGTATTATCATAAGAAATAAGAGGCACTCTTTTGATCACTTCTCTGGCGCGCTCTTCCAGGGTCATGGATTTTTTCCCGCCTGATGGAATAGGCTCGGCTGCTTTTTCCAGGGCTGTTTTTTTGTTATTGTCTGTATTAGCGCTACCCGAAGACGGATTGTGCAGAACTTGCGGGTTGTTTGACTCAGCGTAATGATCAGATGGCAGTTGTCTCGGGCTTATTACTGTGCTGACTGCGTCATCAATCACAGATGGAACTGTTGAAACAGGATCAAGAGTATTTCGGTTATACTCTGTGTTTCCTTTGTGTGGCGTAATGCCTGCAGTGACCTGCGGCGTTACATTATTAACGGGTGGCTGTTTAAGATCGATATTACTGAGCAATTGTTCTTTTTTCTTCCATCCGTTGTCTGGATCGGATAATGATGGAAGTGATTTTTTCTTCTGAACAGTTGTGTTGTGCTTCTTCTTCCATCCAGGACAGTATTCTGGGATTTTCTTCCCAGTACTGGAAAAACTATGGGTTATTTTATGAGAACCCTTTGAAGTCTTCCGTGCAGTTCTGCTTTCTTTATCCCAATGATCATCTGGGGTGTAAGATGGAAAGTTTTTTCCCCTTGAGCTTCGGGATGACTTTCGTCATCCCATCTGCAATCCGAATCATAGTCCGGGATCTCTTTGTGGCTGTCAGAAGCTCTTTCTGACGTGGAATTACTTGTTTTCCACCCTTTCGGGATTGAGTGATCATCGATCATATTCTGATGTGTCTCCTTTCTCCAGGCGATCCGCTTCTACGCAGCTGAGTAGAAGCGGAATCTGCTTGTTCTCATTTGGATATTCTTTGCGGCTAGCAATATAGTGAAATTTCTCTGTCGAGATGTCCAGTTCGACAATGTGGTCGCAGTTTTCTATCACACCCCATATTCTGACGACATCTGTACTGTCCTCATCGTAGATTTCGACATCTGAGAAGCGGAAGAAGTCGTTTTGCCCATCTGGATACTGTATCCTACCTGCTATGACAGAGGAATCTTTGAAATAGATTCGAAGGCTGAGTGGACATTTTTGTATACGAAAATCTTCTACTTTCCACTCGTATCTAGTGCCTTGTGCGGTTTCAAGGAAAAGGAAACAGGTTCTGAGCCCTGAAAAATCCTCATCCTGAAAAGTTCCAGCACAATGGCTTCTGTCGTTGGCGCTGTCTAAATTGATGGCAACTCCTTCCATAGTATGTTTCTTGCTGCCATATTTCAGCTGATCCTCTAACTTTTCGTAAAAGTTTTCGACATGCATAATTATGCACCTCCTAGTAAAATATTGCATCTCTGACGGAATGGAAACAATCTGTTGTGCCCTTGCAACATCATGGGGTTATTTCCCGGTAGCAATGGAATGCTTGGCTACCTCTATGTCCTCATCCCTGATCCTGCAGCAGGTGCATGGGTGGGGTGAACAGTAACCTCATATGGCAGTTGGTCAGTCATGGTCAGCCGACACGGGTTTAATGTGAAAAAAGCTTGACATCTTGCCCCCTGTAGTATAAAATTAGCTCATCTGCACTTAATACAGACATTTCATACTACAGGTTTAAGGCTACTCCTGAACTGCTCCCATCCAACATTTGTTTACCACCGCCAGATGCTATATACTTTCTAACATGTATTCGATTGCTTTTCTCACCGACATTGCTCAATTATTTTGACAAAAAAAAGTAAAAAAAATATTGATTTTTTGAAAATACTGCATAAGCAATGCTGAATATTGCAGATGCATGGTATTAAACGCCTAATAATAACTTGAAAAGATGCCTTCTTTGATGTTTCTACTTTTAATTATAGGAGAAACTTCAAAGAGGGCATCAATTGTTCACTTGAAATCATTTCCGCGACTGCAGATATCATCCTATAACTACCAGCAAGTAGAGCTTAGTAAACCCTCCTAACAGACAGACTGCTTGTCTGTTAGGGAATAGGCAGTAGATCACAGGATATATGTGCATATATCCATTTCCTCGAAATCAATAGTGATCGGGTTATATATGATCCGGTCAAAGTTGGTATCAGATTATTCCTTAGACAGATTGAATCATGTTTGTGAAAATTCCGTGCATCTACTTGATGTGGTGTTTAGAGAAAAAAACATAAAGCTTTTGCGAAATCAGCATTAAAGGAAATATAAATCATATATAGCGAGATGGTGTGCCGTGTGCCGATGAAGATATCACTCTTCTTTATGAATATACATAATAGTTATTGATATAAAACATGATGTAATTGAATTAAAATGAAATACAGATTAGATGTATACTATGAAAAGAGGTATTGTAAAAAAGAATGGAATAATTGCTGACACACGGCACACCATTGCGGTTTTCTCATTGCGGGTGTTGTAGAGAAGCAGCTATGAAGCAGAATCCAATGCATTAGTAGATAACTGATAAATTCAGAGTGAGGGTGTCAGCGAATATTGATATGCTAGGTATTGTTATATCTTTAACCTTAATTAATTGCATACGTGCCATAACTGTTTTGCGATTTCAGACATAATCGGAAGGATATATGATTGACCTTCAACGAAAAAAGGTATATGATTGATTTCAGATTCTAAAAGGAGGATACTGAAAAAATCAGTAAATAATGAGCATATGAACGAAGGAAAAAAGATAAGCAGTGCTTGCACAACGAATGAAAAAAAGAATTCTGTGATTCTAGATATATTATCCGCTGCTGAAATACCATATTTGGATTTTGAAAAGCCTGCTAATACGGAAGAGACTACTAATCGGGTTGAAGAAAGAAAACCAGATGAGAAAAATGATCAGGTGGACGGGGAAGAAGAGAACACCACGGATAAAGATAGGTTAGAAGATGAAAGAAAAGCAGAAAATGAAGATAATGCTAAAGCTGTAGACATGAAAGCGAAAGAGGATTCGCCTGATAACGGTGAGACACAATTAGTGGAGAAAGAGGAGGATGAGCAAGAGGTTCCTGTAGGTGTAAGTGACGAAGACTTGGAAGAAGTGTATGATATTTTAAGAATGAAATATATACCCATATCTTACCAGATTACGGAGAGATTGATAAATAATTACAAGAGATTTTCTTCGATACATTGGAATTATTCTGAAAAAGTCAAGAATACAGAAGTGGAAAGTACGGATTTATTCAAATCCGAAAGCATAAATAATTTCTGCAAGAATCATAAAGCTGAATATTTATATAATGGATTTTTTGAAGACCAGAAAAACATTTTAAGAAGGAAAGACAAAAAACCGGAACGCTTCGTGATCAGAAGAATATATTACGAATTCAAAAAAGGTGAATATTGTACCAATCAGTTGTTTGAGGAATTGGGAATTAAATTTCTGGAAAGAATAGATATTCCACTATATTCTGTTTTCTGCTTTATGCTGTATAATTTTCCGGTGATTGCAGAAATAAAGGAATGGATGCCAGACTACTCGTTTGATTTATATCAGTTTTGTTACAATGAACTGATTGATTCTAACTATAGAGGAATAGATGAATCATCGAATAATAATAAAAAGAAAGCAGAAGAAATAGATTCTGAGATGGTTACAGATATAAATGAAGCAAATTATAAAAACAATGCAGATTTAAATGGAACTCAATTAACGGAAGAAAAGGATGCGGCAAACGAAAAGCTAAAATATGAAGAGTATTTAATTAAAAAAATGAAAGAATTGGAGGAAAACAATAACGATCCATTAAAAGTAATACCGGAGCTGTTAAAAGACGAAACGTTATCCCCCTTAGGAAAGATACAGGAGCTGTTAAATCAATACAATGAAAAACTATTTGAAGAATTTAAATCATATAAAGATTTCGAGAAGAGCATTTTAAATAAAGTAGCTGGGAACGAAGGCGAAGACCAAGAGAATGAAGGTGAAGACCAAGAGAAAGAAATGTATTCGATGCCATATGCTTTCGCTGATACGCTTAAGGTTTTTCTTCAATGTTATATAGGTACGTATAAGAACAGTAGAGATATATACAGCGAACATTTTGAAGAATTACATGGTTATGATATTAATAAGATTCCTTGGAATAAACTGGGTATTGTAAAAAAGAAAAAAATAGAATTTGTTTTTGCTCCGCGAAAATATAAGCAAGTTTGTGAGGCTTTCGCCGGGACGATAGAACAGAATCCATATTTGTCAATTTATAAATCATTTAATCACACTGAATCACAAGTTATTACGTAGATAGCTTACGCCGCTAAATTCGTTTTCCA
>JAJQGL010000007.1 GCA_021200535.1 Clostridiaceae bacterium
TATAAATACTGGGGTTATAGCCGTTTTATCTTTTTCGAAGTGTCAAACTTGGGATAATACTACAATTTCCATTTTTGTTCAACCATTTGATTTTTATTTTTCAGTTCTTGTTTTCACTTTTGCGATTTTTCCGCGATTTTTCTGATCTCATTTTGTTAAGCCTGCGGTAGAAAGTTGATTTGCTGATATCACAAATTTCCAGAGCCTGATCAAAAGAAATTTTTTTTCGTTTCCAATTCCGAATAACATTTTCAAAATCATCCGGAACATCTGCCTCCGGACGTCCAAATTTTACTCCCCTTTTCTTTGCTGCGGCAATACCCTGCTTCTGGCGCTCATGGATATTTTCACGCTCATTCTGTGCCACAAACGATAAAATCTGCAGCACCAAATCTGCTATAAAAGTCCCCATCAGATCTTTTCCCCTTCTTGTATCCAGAAGAGGCATATCAATAACACAGATATCAATTCCAATCTCTTTTGTCAGAATCCGCCACTGGTTTTGAATTTCTTCATAATTGCGCCCCAGCCTGTCAATGCTCAGTACATAAAGAAGATCGCCCTTTTTTAAGATAGACACAAGCTTTTCATATTGCGGCCTGGAAAAATCCTTGCCAGACTGCTTATCTACAAAGATGTGATTTTGTTTGACTGCAGCTACCTCCAGCGCAATCATCTGCCTGTCTTCATTTTGCTCCATACTGGATACCCGGACATATCCATATGTTTCTTTTTCTTTCATTGTGTTCCTCCATTTCATAAAGTAATTTAACAGATTGCTTTTTACATAAATGCACCGTCATTTTAGCACGCGTCTTTCTGCTTCCTGATGTTTGTGAAAGGCCTGGTTTATTGCCCTTCCGTCACTCTTCTGTTATCTTCTGTTCCTGAAATGAAGGAAAAAAGGCAACAGATAAAAATCTGCTGCCTTTTTTGTTTTTATTTTATTATTTTCAAATATGCCGTATTTATACCCTCTTCAAATATTCGCCGGTACGCGTATCAATGCTAATGACATCACCCTGCTCCACAAAGAGCGGAACCGCTACCTGCGCTCCGGTTTCTACAATCGCCGGCTTGTTTGCGCCCTGCGCAGTATCTCCTTTAAAGCCCGGTTCTGTTTCTGTAATCTCAAGCTCTACAAATAACGGCGGTTCAATCGCAAACACCTCGCCATTGTGGGAAAGCATCTTTACCATTTCATTTTCTTTGACAAATTTCAAAGAATCACCAACCTGATCTGCTGTCATATCAACTTGATCGTATGTTTCTGTGTTCATAAAATGATACATATCGTCACTATATAAATACTGCATTTCCTGACGTTCAATATGTGCCTGCGGACATTTTTCTGTCGGGCGGAATGTTTTTTCAACAACACCGCCACTCTTAATGTTCTTTAGCTTTGTGCGCACAAAAGCTGCACCTTTACCTGGTTTAACATGCTGAAACTCAATTACCTGATAAATATTTCCCTCAACCTCAATCGTCAAACCATTTCTAAAATCTCCTGCTGAAACCATGATTCTATCCTCCTTAATGTAGTTGCAGTTTTTATAAACCACAAAACTCGAATATAGTTTACCTCATTTTAATTCTGTTGTAAAGCGCAAACTTGGAAGTATTCACCAGTCCTTACACTTCCCTTCAGCCCTCACACTCCTGTACTTTGCTGATTTCCCGTATGATTATATCTGCAACCTGCTCTGGATTCAGACCGTCCGTTGCAACACTTATATCAGCCGCCGCCTGATATTTCGGCGTCCGAGCACCCATCAGCTCTCCGATATACGCCACATTCATGTTTCCATTGAGAAGCGGGCGCTCCCGGCTGTCCTTTACATGGGAATAAATCGTTTCCGGCTCTGCCGTAAGAAAAATCACCGTACCGCATGCCTTCATTTTCTCCACATTTGTCTGACGCATTGCCATGCCGCCGCCGCAGGAGACGATACACGGTTTCCTGTCTGCAATCTGATCAAGAAGCTTTGTTTCCAAATCCCGAAAACAGGCTTCTCCGGAATCTTCAAAAATAGCAGAAATGCTCTTTCCTTCCTGCTGTACAATCATTGCATCGGTATCGATTTCTTCGGTCTTAAGCTTTTTGCTAAGCTGTCTGGAGGTACTGGTCTTTCCCACCCCCATAAATCCAATCAAAAAAATATGCCTCTGTAATTGCATGTTCCTATAAATCTCCTTTGTTTCCGTTTTACACTGTACTTGTGTACAGCGTTCAAAAATTAACTGGCGCAGTTTGACCTGCTTACCGCCTATAGAGGTGGGAGCCGCCTCTCATCTAATATAACAATTCCATCATTTGCTTTACTTTGCAAGCCTCCATCTGTCCCGGCGCACTGGCTGTCCCAACGCATCCAAAGGTGACCGCAGAACCAAAATTCCTTCCTGCCACCCGCGTCACTGCTCCCAGCGCCCCCATAGACATGGCAATCAACGGCCTGTCCGTAATCTCCCTGTCTGCCTGCAGCGTCGCATCCATCAGCCGCAAAACATCCTCCCTGGAATGCGGCATGACCGCGAGCTTTGGTATGGAAACCCCTGCCGCCGCCATAAGCTGCAGCCTCCCAATCATTTCTTCCGCAGACGGTGTCTTTTGGAAATCATGGTACGACCCAATTACCCCGGCATGCTCTCCTAACGTCCTAATCACTTCTTCCATTGGCAGCCTTTGTTTCCCGGAAATAATCTCCTGAAAAAAAGCAGAATTCATCTGATTCCGGCATCCGCGAAACACCTCTGCATCAATCAGGTCAGCAAATCCTGTCTCTGCAACAAACTGCAAAAGTGATGCATATTCCTTTTCCTGAATCTCCTTTTCGCCTCCCTCTTCTGCCGTGCGAAAAGTAAATAAAAGCGGTTTCTCTCCCAAAACATCCCGCAAAAGTCCGATTGTCTGCTCTAATTCCCTGTTGGAAAACACTCCGTCAAAATAATCCGCCCGCCATTCTACCAGGTCAGCCACATCTTCCGGGACCGCCCTCGCTGCATCCAATACCGCATCCTGCGTTTTTCCGACAATCGGTACACAAATTTTCGTTCTGCCGTCACCAATCTTAAGGTTTCTTACTATAACTGTCTTGTCCATATCTATTCATTTTCCTCAGAGGGATCCTTAACGGAATTTTTCGCCGCCGCTACAATCGCAGTCGTTGCCGCCACAACAACAACAGCTGCTATCAGCACAACCCCAATCACACCTGCTATTAATGGTAATATTGACATATTTCTACCTCCCGTTTCATTTTATGAAAAAGGGCAAACTCTGTCGTTTGCCCATAGATGCCATCCCCTGCCGATGGCTATGCAGTAACCTGTAGATCTGCCGATCATCCGGCAATCTGTTTTATTAGTTATTGATCAGCTTATCTGCCTCGTTGTTCCAGCTGTAAAGCTTACGAACTTCCTCGCCCACCTTCTCAGCAGGATGCTCTGCAGCAAGCTTTCTAAGCGCCTTAAAATGAGCCTGGCCGCCTGCAGGTGACATATCAAGCAGAAAGTCCTTTGCAAATGCACCGGACTGGATATCTGCAAGAATCTCTTTCATGGCTTTCTTTGTATCCTCTGTTATGATCTTCGGGCCTGTAATGTAATCGCCGTATTCTGCCGTATTGGAAATAGAATATCTCATACCGGCAAAACCTGACTGGTAAATAAGATCTACAATCAGCTTCATCTCATGAATACACTCAAAGTATGCATTTCTCGGGTCATACCCTGCCTCACAGAGTGTCTCAAAGCCTGCCTGCATCAATGCGCAGACACCACCGCAGAGAACTGCCTGCTCGCCAAAGAGATCTGTCTCTGTCTCTGTGCGGAAGTCTGTCTCTAAAACGCCGGCTCTTGCTCCGCCAATACCCAGTGCATAGGCAAGTGCCTTCTCCTGTGCCTGACCTGTCGCATCCTGATGAACTGCCACCAGACATGGAACACCTTTTCCCGCCTGATACTCTGAGCGAACAGTATGTCCCGGTCCCTTTGGGGCAATCATGGTAACATCAACGTCTGCCGGCGGAATAATCTGGTTAAAATGAATTGCAAACCCATGTGCAAACATTAACATATTACCAGCTTCCAGATTTGGAGCGATATCTTTCTTATACATATCAGCCTGTTTCTCATCATTAATCAGAATCATGATAATATCAGCCTGTTTTGCAGCCTCTGCAGCAGTATATACTTTAAATCCCTGCTTCTCCGCTTTTGCCCATGACTTCGAACCTTCATACAGGCCAATGATAACATTACAGCCTGACTCCTTTAAATTCAATGCATGCGCATGGCCCTGACTGCCATAACCAATGATTGCAATCGTCTTTCCATCTAATACGGACAGGTTACAGTCATCCTGATAAAAAATCCTTGCTTCTGCCATTTTCGTTTCCTCCTGTATTCTATAAATTATTTATTGGTTAATTGAATAAGCAATATGCTAATCCAACTCATCAAACATATCCTCCGCCCCACGGCTGAGGCCGGTAACGCCTGTGCGAACCATTTCCTTGATCTCATAGCCGTTTAAAAGCTTAATAAAGGCATTCAGTTTATTCTGATTGCCGGTCAGCTCAATCATCATGGTATCGACACCGACATCTACAATCTTCGCGCGAAAAATATCCGCAATCGCTACGACGGCCGGACGTTCCTTTGGCGCTGCTGACACCGTAACCAGAATCAGCTCCCGGCATACCCTGCGCCCGTGCTTAAGCATTTTGACCTGCCGCACATCCTCCAGCTTCGCCACCTGTTTTTCAATCTGCTCCAGCACCTGTTCATCCCCATGCACGGCTACTGTCATACGGGAAAATGCCGGATTTTCCGTTTTCCCGACTGTCAGGCTGTCAATGCTGTAGCCTCTGCGGCTGAACAATCCGGAAATTCTACTCAAAGCACCTGATGTATTATCCACCAGAATTGATAAAATACGTTCTTCTTCCATATGCACCTCACCCTCGCCAAAACCGCGAGTTTTTCATCAATATTCCCAATTATATATGTATTTACACCAGATTTTATTGTAACAACATGCTGTTCGTTTGTCAAGAAACGCAGGATTGACACGCATAATATTCGGTGTTATCATACATAGTATTGAAAACTACTTTTTTTTGCTATCAAAACTGCCTGTCATTTGCAGGCTTCCAAAAACAGGAAAGAGGCAGCGTGAAACGCTCCGGAATGGAGGTTTATATGTCATATCGAATTCTTTGCGACAGCTGTACGGATTTTACAGAAGAGATGGAACAGGATCCTCATTTTATCAGGATTCCTTTAATTCTCCATATCGGAGATTATGATATTACGGATGACGAGACTTTTGATCAGCAGGATTTTTTAAAACGGACAGCCGCATATCCTGACTGCCCGAAGTCTTCCTGTCCCAGCCCGGAAAAATATATGCAATACTTTGACCAGGCGGACGATATTTATATCGTTACACTTTCCTCACATCTGAGCGGCTCTTTCAACAGCGCCGAGCTGGCTGTAAAGATGTATCTTGAGGAGCATGGCACCAAAAATCTGCATGTCTTTGATTCAAAATCGGCCTCTGCCGGACAGAGCCTGATTGCCCTGGAAATCAAAAAGCGCGCTGACAGCGGCATGGATTTTTTACAAATTGTGTCGGAAACAGAGAACTTTTTAAATACTATGGGAACAAAATTTGTATTGGAAACCTTAGACATTCTTCAAAAAAACGGACGGCTTTCCAATCTGACCGCCACCCTTGTCAACATTTTAAATCTGAAGCTGGTGATGACTTCGAACGGCAATGGCCAGATTGAAAAATGCGGTCAGGGACGCGGCATGAAAAAAGCAATCCTTAAGCTTGCCGACGCTGTTGCCGCCGACGCTGTCTCCCCAGCGGAAAGAACACTTTTTATTTCACACTGCAACAATCCGGAGCGCGCATTGGAAGTAAAAGAAGCGGTACTTGCCAAAACGGCTTTTAAAAATGTAGTCATTGCGGCAACCGGCGGCATCAGCTCCCTTTATGCGGCAGACGGCGGCATCGTGGTATGCTACTGATATCCCATCAGATTTTTTTCTTCACAGTATATAGCTGACCCTGTTTATAATAACGGAAAAACAGCTTTGTTTTGCTGCATTTGAGCTGACAAAGATAACAGCCGGATGGCGCAGTATATTTTTTACTGACCTTTTTGGTTGAAAGATTGATCTGGTAAATCGATTGACCCGAAATAAAAAAATACCGGTTATTCGAATATCTGACCAGGCAGTCCGCTCCCATTGCTTTTATCCTGGCTGCTTTTTTGGCAATTCCTGTCCGGGAGTAAATACCAGAAGAAGTGCCATACACAAAGCTGCCGGACTGATACCAAAACGCAGTTTCTACACCGCGCCAGAACGCACTGTCATAGGACCGGTCTGTTGCCTTTGAAGCAGAAAAACCATAATGTCCCTGTTTTTTGACAGCTGCATTGCTCAGCAGAAAATTCTTGTGCAGTACAATACCAAACTGATCTTTTTGGTTCGCGGCATTTAAGGAATCATCCCATGTCACATCGACATGATACCAGTTCGAATGAATCTGCACCAGATTCCACATGTGCGACATTTTATCTGATTCTACACATTTCGCGCGAATCCCCGCCTGCTCCAGCAAAAACAGATACGCGACAGAATATCCCTGGCAGTTTGCCTTATGCTGCAGCAGCGCGCCCACCTCTGACAGCCGGTCTACCGCCTTGCTGTTGTCTGAATAAGAAACCTTCCGTACCAGATAATCATGTAACAGCAGCGCTTTCTCGATATCTGTCATATCATCCGTAATCGTTTCGGCCGCTTTCTTTGCCGCCGCATTCAGCCTCTTTCTGACAGAGGCGATTTTTTTCTTATTCACCGCTTTACCTGATTTGTATTTTGATGCATAGGAGAGATGAATTTTTACAACCTGCTGCGTTTCCGCAATGATTTCTTTGGAAAAAGTCCGCCCATTGTAAAAAATGCCCGGCGTCTCATTGAAAACCTGCGCCATGGCAGACGCAATTTTTTTGCTGCCTGCTGTCGTGTTGTAAACTTTATATTCTGTTACATCGACAGTCGTTTTGCCATCCTCATATGCCTCGATAACCGCCTGTTTCACACCGGCATAATCAGCAGCCGCCGCTCTCGTCCCGGAGAACAGCGGCAGCAAAAATAGCACGAGAAAAAATATCCTGTATCCCATCTGTTTTTTTCCTTCTGCCACCGTGCATCCATCCTTCCCTTTTATTCGTTTATGGCAGTACCTGCCAGATAATTAATAAACTGCTGCGCTGTGCGGCCGGAAATACCGCCATGACTCAGCTCCCATTTATTGGCTTCTGCGATCAGCTCTTCATCCGTCAGGGTAATTTCAGGATATTTTTTTGCTAATGTTGTGACAATACGGAAAAATTCTTTTTGATTTGGGCGGTAAAAGCCGATCGTTACGCCAAAACGCGCCACTAAAGACAGCTTTTCCTGCATTGTGTCCGAACGGTGCAGCTCATCCTGAGACATGTCAGACCGGTCGCTCCATGTCTCACGAATCAGATGCCGGCGATTTGATGTTGCATAGATCAGAACATTTTCCGGTTTCGTTTCCAAACCGCCCTCAATCACTGCCTTTAGATATTTGTATTCAATCTCAAACTCTTCAAATGACAAATCATCCATATAAATCACAAATCGGTAATTGCGGTTTTTAATCTCTGAAATAACCTTTGACAAATCTTTAAATTCATGTTTATAAACCTCAATCATACGAAGCCCGCGGCTATAATACTGATTCAGAATCGCTTTAATACTGGTAGATTTTCCCGTTCCGGCATCGCCAAACAAAAGAACATTATTTGCCTTTCTGCCCTCAACAAAAGCCTCTGTATTTTCAATCAGCTTCTGCTTCTGGGCATCATATCCAACCAGGTCATCTAACGTCATATCCCCCGTTGCCGTGATCGGGCTTAAAATACCAAACTGCTCCTTGTGTGAAATACGAAAAGCCTTATTTAAGCCAAATTTTCCAACGCCATACGTCTTATAAAAATCCGTCATAATACGGTACATCTCATCCTCATCTGCCGCATTTTCAATCTGCCGGCTCAGCATCTGCACCTTTTCACTGACGCTTTTGTTAAAAATCTGCTCACTCTTTACCACTGCATTATAATGCGTCACCACATCAAAACAGTTAATGTCCAGCTCTTTTTCCAGTGTTGTAAAATCATAACAAAACAGCTTTTGGAATATAGCAAAATCTGCTTTGGCAAATTCATTGACTGTCCCCTCGTTTGCCCCCACCTTTTCTGATACCAGTGTGAACGGATTTTCATTCATCGCAAGAAGAAAAGCAAGATAATTGTGCCACAGATTTTTGTCAAATCCGTAGCGGGTCGATAGCTCCAGCAGACGGTGAATCTCTGCGTAAATCTCTGTGATCAGGTCCTCCCTGACAAAATTTCCGGACGCAAACCGCTGACAGATATCTGCCAGCCGGTAAAGAATACTGTCCTCTCCAAATTTTCGGTAAATGACCAGCTTTGATGTGAAACGATACATCTCTCTCTCCTTTCTTACCTGCAAAGCTTACCCGCGAACCCTGCCGTGCAGTCTGCCTGTCCCAGCCTACATTTTTTCAGGCGCTTCCAGGCCCAGCAGCCCAATACCTGTTTCCAGCACACTGCCAACCAGACGGCTCAGGCAGATATAGGATTTCCGAACCGATTCCTCCGGATTCGTCACAATTTTGTTCTCGTGGTAAAATTTATTAAACGCATCTGACAGCTCATATACAAATTGGCAGATCTTGTGCGGCGCCTGCTCCGCAAATGCTGTTTCTACCGTCTCCGCCCATCTGGAGAGCGCAAGCATCACATCCGTCTGCGTCTTATTTGCTTCCGGCTGAATCCGGGCATCCGGCTCCACCTCAATTCCCAGCTGCGCAACTTTATTCATCAGCGACTTAATACGAACGATCGTATATAAAATATATGGTCCTGTATTCCCCTCAAACGAAGTAAATCTCTCCACATCGAAAATATAATCCTTTGATGCCTGATTACTCAGATCACCATATTTGATTGCTGCCAGACCGATCTTTTCTGCGGCTTTTTTTCTCTCTGTTTCCTCCATTTCCCGATCCGCCATCTTTTCTTCCACCTGGCTGACCACATCCTGCAAAAGTGTTTCCAGTCGAAGCACTCCGCCATCACGGGTTTTAAAAGGCTTCCCATCCTTTCCATTCATTGTGCCAAAGCCGACAAAAACAAGCTCGACATCTTCACCAATGATTTTTGTTTTTTTCGCACAGCGGAATACCTGCTCAAAATACAGGGACTGACGCTTGTCTACCACATAGATAATCTTTTGCGGATCAAATAATTTCCGCCGCTCGACAATGGTCGCCAGATCGGTTGTATTATACAGGGTTGCCCCATTTGATTTTAAGATCATACAAGGAGGAATTTCTTTCGTATCCGTCTCCTCTTTCACATCTACCACAAGCGCGCCATCATCAATATGTGCGTAGCCTCCGTCTTTCATTGCCTGAACCATATCCGGGATATATGGCTGTGCATCCGATTCCTTTTTCCACAGATCAAAGGAAACATTTAGCTTACCGTAAATAACTGCCAAATCTGCCACAGAAACGTCCAGAATATGCTTCCAGAGGGCCAGATAACCTTTTCTGCCTGCCTGCAGCTGTGCCGTTGCCTCCTGCGCCTTTGCCCTGTACGCTTCATCCTCTTTGGAACGCCCGCTCGCATACGGATAAATTTCCTCCAGGTCAGACATGGTAAACGGCGGTTCTGACGGATATTCTCCCTGATAATCTTCATCAAAATAGACAAGCTCCGGCTGCCTGTCTGCCAGTTCTGTAATGATCAGTCCAATCTGCAGCCCCCAATCTCCCAGATGAGCGTCACCTATTACATGGTAACCAAGATATCTCGCCGTCCGTTTAATGCTCTCACCGATAATTGCTGAGCGAAGATGCCCGACATGAAGCGGTTTCGCCACATTCGCACCGCCAAAATCTATGACAATCGTATCTTCCTTTTCCGCCTTTGCGCAGCCATACAATTCATCTGCCGCCATCTGGTTGATATACCCTGCCAGAAACGCATCGCTTAGAATCAGATTGATAAAACCGGGATTCTGTGCTGTCACTTCGGCAAAGCATTCACTTTGCCCCAAAAAGCCGGTAACCTCCTGCGCTATCTGGATTGGCGCCCGGTGATATTCCTTGGCCGCAGCAAGCGCACCGTTGCACTGATACTGGCACAAATCCGGCCGGTTCGAAATCGTAACCTTTGCATAATCCGGAGAATACCCCGCACGTTCAAATGCTCCTTTTAACTCATCCTGCAATATTTCAATAATTTTTTTCATTCTGTCCGTTTCCTTCCTATCATGTCTAATGCCAAGCCCGGAATATTTTTCCAGACTTTTTCAATCTGCTTTCTGCGCTGTGCAAATCTGATCCAGAACAGAAAAATAGTCTGGAAAAGTTTTCCGGCAGCAGTCCGGATCCGCAATCACAATTCCTTCTGTCCGCAAACCGGTTACTGCAAATGACATGGCTACCCGGTGATCGTTGTAAGTCATAATCTCTGCCCCATGGAGTTTTCCCGGATAAATCACAATGCCCTGTTCCATCTCTTCACAGCGGATTCCCATTCTTGCCAGCTCTCTTGCCATGACCGCAATCCGATCCGACTCCTGTCCGCGGATATGCCCAATCCCTTCCATCCGAACCACGCCATCCGCATACGGTGCGATCGCTGCCATAGTCAGCGCCTGGTCTGAAAAATCGCTAAACGAAGCGGTAATTCCTTTCAGTTCACCGTGCGCCGGTCCGGTCACAACCAGCTGCTCCCCTGTCAGTCCCTGCACGGATTCCCATTCTGCCGCACAGCCCATCTGCTGCAGCACATTTACAAAACGCATATCCCCCTGCAAAGAATCACGCCTTACATGGGGAACCAGCGCACTCCCGCCTGTCACAGCCGCCATTGCATAAAAATAACAGGCGGCAGACACATCCGGTTCTATCCGGTAGGACTGTGCCTGATAGACAAATCCCGTTACCCGGTAACAATCCCGATTGATTTTTTGTACGCCGGGATGCCCAAACTGCCGCATCATCTGCTCTGTCATGGCAACATAAGACCGCGCATTCCGTTTTCCCGTCAGGGTTATCGTAAGTTCCTTCCAGCAAAGGGGTGCTGTCATCAAAAGCGCGCTTAAAAACTGGCTGCTCCGGTCAATATTCACAGAAACTGCCGCTTTTTCCCCCGCTCCTATCCCCTGAATCACCATCGGAAAATGATACGGCTCCTGTTCATAAGCAATCTTTGCGCCCAACTGCTCAAGCGCCTCTAACAGCTCCCGCATCGGTCTTTTTTTCATCTGCGCCGACGAATCAAGGCGGTATTTCCCATCACTCATCGCAAGAAAAGCGGTCAGAAATCTTGCCGCCGTGCCTGCACTTCCCACATATACCTCCGCTTCGTTCCGCGGAATCCTTCCGCTTTCCCCTGTTATGCGGACACGCTTTTTTTCTCTGTCAATCCGAACCGTAAAGCCCAAATCCTGCAATGCTTTTAAGAAACAATCAGAATCATCGCTAAAAAGCACACCGTCCAGCTCCGATTCCCCTCTTCCCATTGCCGCCATCAGAAGTGCCCGGTTGGTGATACTCTTTGAACCGGGCACTTCCTGCCGAATCTGTAATGGCTGCTTTACTGTTTTAACCAAATATCGCTCCATCCCGAATCCTCATTTCCTGTTTTGACTATCAGCGCCCTGACTGCCACTGTACTGACCGGCAGTGTATTGATTTTCAGCGCCCTGACCAGAACTTTACAGAGCCTTTTCCATGCCGTTTAACCTCATCCATTGCTTCACTCGCCGCGTAATAGATTGTATCAAAATCTCTTCCCATGTCACTGGTCACCGCAACTCCGATACTTGCCGTAACAACAAGCGAGCTGTTCCCATCCGAAATTGTTTTTTCCAGCGTAGTGCAAAGCTCATGCAGACGGATATCAAAATTGGTGCCCTGTTTGATATTTTTTGCAAAAATCACAAAACGCCCGCCCTGAATCCGGCTGATAATATCCTCCTCATGAAAAAACTCCCGCAGTGTGTTCGCTGTCTCCTGCAGAATTTCATCTCCCTTTTCCATTCCAAACATCTTATTAACCTGATTGAGCCCGTCGATATCCAGTACAATCGCTGCTCCTTCTTTGCTCTCCCCGGCAAGATACTCCCTGATTTGTGTCATACAGCTGTCCTTATCCAATAAGCCAGTCAGGCGGTCTTTCTTATCTCTCATATTTCACCTCATGTCGCGCCCGCAGGAAGCGGCTAATGTTAAATCGAATAAATTCGATTGACGCTGGCGGAGCCTGCGACGCCAACTCGTAGTTTTAGTACATCGAAAAACAGGGCAAATTATCCAAAACTGAATTTTCACTGTACTAACATATAAAAACACTAACCATTAGTATACAAGACTTTTTTCTAAAATTCAATGTTTTCCAGCTGCCCTTTCCTTCTCTCTTTCCTTCTTCTTTTTCTCTTTTTATTTTGCATATGTCAGACAGGGAAGCGGCTCCTGCTGAAAAACTGTCTGCAACTTTCCCGGCGCTGTGACATATACTTTTTTAAAAGCAAAGCAGCGGTATTGTATCCGGCCGCTTATTTGGAGGACTTTATGAGAACAAGAAGAGGTATTGACGTATCGAAATGGCAGGGACGCATCCACTGGCGCCGCCTGCAAAGAGAAAAAATCCAGTTTGCAATGATTCGGATTGGATTTGGGAGCAGCGACGGAGAATGTACCAGAGATTCGTATTTTCGGCAGAATATGGATCACGCACTGGAAGCAGAAATTGATGCCGGTGTTTATTTTTATACCAATGCACGCACAGAAAGCAGTGCCAGACGGGAAGCTGACTGGGTTATTCGGGAGCTGCGTCCCTACTACGGAAAGCTCTCTTATCCGGTTGCTCTCGACATTGAAGATTCCTCCCTCGAATCCCTGAGCAGAGAGGAAAACACAAACAATGTACGCACATTCTGTCAGGCTATACGAGAGGCGGGTTATTATCCGATGTACTACACATATCTTTCTTTTTTGGAAAACTTTCTCCGATATGACAGGCTGGGCGAATACGATCTGTGGCTCGCAGCGTACACCTCCGAAGCGCCGCACCAATATCGCTATGATATGTGGCAGTACAGCGACAGAGGGCGCCTGGACGGGATTCACGGTTATACAGACCTTGATCACAGCTTCCGCAATTACCCGGCCATTATCCGGCAGAGCCGGGACAATGAACCTGTCTTAGCAGCAGGAATGGAAGAAATCACTGCACATCCTGTCAATGGCGCAAATCATAGTCATCCAGAAAATGATGCTTTATCCCATCCTGCTTATAGGCAATCACCGTACTTAAATTAACGTTTTCCACACTTTTAAATATGTTGCCCTCCACCGACGGATTGATTTTTTTCATTTGCCGGATCAGCTCCTTTACCTCCTGTCTTTTTGATGTATTCTGTTCATCATTGCAGGATGCACTGTTTTCCGTAAACCGGCATGCGCACTGTATGAAAGCAAGCTTATTGTAATCCCTCCACGCCAGGATACTCTCTTCCCGAATCAGATACATCGGGCGGATCAGCTCCATTCCTGCAAAATTTGTACTGTGCAGCTTCGGCATCATTGTCTGTATCTGCGCGCCATAAAGCATCCCCATCAAAATAGTTTCGATGACATCATCATAGTGATGCCCCAGGGCAATTTTGTTGCAGCCCATCTCCTGCGCCTTGCTGTAGAGATACCCCCGGCGCATTCTGGCGCACAGATAACAGGGTGATTTTTCCACATGGTAAACGGATTCAAAAATATCTGTTTCAAATACTGTAATCGGTATGCACAGCCGCTCCGCATTTTTCCGTATCATTTCCAGATGTTCCCTGCTATATCCCGGATTCATAACAAGATATACGGTTTCAAATGGAACTTTATGATATTTCTGTAATTCCTGAAACAGTTTTGCCATCAGCATGGAATCCTTCCCGCCGGAAATGCAAACTGCAATCTTATCACCCTCTTTTACAAGCTCATACCGTTTCACTGCTTTCGTAAATCTGGACCATATTTCCTTTCTGAATTTTTTCTTTATGCTCTGCTCCACATCAAAACAAAATGATTGCTCCATTGTCCTTTCCTTCCTCTGTGTCATGTCTTTTCTATCCAAGCACAATGCTTAATTCCTTTTTTACCAGCTTTTTCCCCGACTTCCGGTAAACGGTATATGCAATGATATCGTCCGTCTTGTGCCGGAGCAGAATCTGATAAACATCCGCCATTCCCGTCACTGTTTCTCCGTCCATTTCCGTAATCACATCTGCCACCCGCATTCCGCTTTCATATGCCGGCGCGCTGGAGTAAACCTCTGTCACATACGCCCCCTGCTTCAAACCGTGCGCTGATGCTGCTGTTTCGCTGATGGTCCGGCCGGTAAATCCCATATAAGGCATCTCTTCCTTTTGCTGTAAAATTTCCATAATGCCGGAAATATTATCAATATCAATAAAAGACAATGCGGTTGTGCCTGCCGTTTGTTCAAATCCCTGCGCAATCACTCCGACAACCTTTCCGTCTGTATCCAGCACTACACCGCTGTTGCAGTCAGAATACGACATACTGGTACTGTACAGATTCAATTCTCCATCCGTAATGGAGGCGCGCAGGTCGTCGTTGGTGACCTGTCCTGTCATAACAGAATACATGACACCATTCGGACATCCAATCGCCACCACGCTGCTTCCATTGACCAGCGAAGAGGAACTGCCAAACACGGCAATCTTCATTCCAGAAAGAACCTCTTTGTCAATTTTTGATTTCCTGATTCGGATTACTGCAATATTTACCCTGGCATCAACGCCCAAAATCTCACCAGTAACCTTGATGTCCTCTGATACCAGCACCTCAACCTCTGACTGATCTTCCGTGACATCACTTGTCGTCATAATATCAAAATAACGGTCTGATTCCGCAAAAAGAATCCCTGCCGCACTGCCAGTCTCTGTACTGTCATCCTCCGAAAACCACTTGCTGTCCTCAACTCCCTGAACCTGTACAACGCATCCCTGCTGCCCGGTTCCAACTGCGGCCAGCCGCTCACTCAAATCATTCCATCCCTCTACAGACATTTTCTTTTTGACCGACTTTCCGTCCGCTCCGCCAGACGGCAGAGGAGATGATGGAGGTTCCTCGTCTGCACGGTACGTCTCCTGTTTCTTCTCTTCCTGCTCTTTGTCATCTGCATATTTTTGCATAGCCAGTATAATGCTTCCCGCGACTACACCAAAAAAACACGCCGAAAGAAAAATCAGACCGGCCTTTTTTAAAACAGCTGCCAGATTTTTCTTTTTCTGCGGCTGCACCTGCTCCTTCATAAACTGATACCGCTCATCCCGGTGTGCATCTTTTTTTTCGTTCTGTTTTTTGCGTTGTATCATCTCTGTAATCCCCCGCTTCCGACCGTGGTTCATTACGCTCTTCCTTTATACACCAAACAAATTATCCTGCGTGAATATGGCAAAATTGAAATATCCATTTATTATTGTAGCACAAAGATATGAATATACTATGAATATTTACACGGTATTATATGTACTGGCCTGATATGCAATAGACCGCCGGAAAATAATTTGTATCCTGCAAAAAAGTAGTGTATGATAATATTGTGAAAAAATCGCATAAAATAATAAATAAAAAAAAGAGGCATGCGCAGAGAATGTGCGCAGAAATGAGGAATTCTATGAACCAAAAGGTACTCCATACACTTGAATATGATAAAATCATACTGCTTCTGGAGCAGCACGCCGGCTCCAGTCTCGGCAAAAAATATTGCAGGGAGCTTCTGCCTGACACAGATCCGGAACGCATTGCCCAAAACCAGCGGGAGACTTCCGATGCCCTGACTCACCTTCTGACACAGGGCAGTATATCCTTTCAGCGCGTTGCTGATGTGCGGGAAAGCCTCAAAAGGCTGGAAATCGGGGCAATTCTTTCCTCTTCCGAATTGCTTGCAGTCTCAAATCTTCTCGGAACAGCCGGAAGCGTTAAAGCATATTTCCGAAAAAGCCTGAATGAACAGGATGAAACCGGAGATTCCTTAAATGAATATTATCAGCTAATTGAACCGCTGTCCCCGCTAATGAATGAGATTCGCCGTTGTATTCTGGCGGAAGATGAATTTGCAGATGACGCCAGCCCCGGCCTCGCCAAAATCAGGCAAAGCCTGAAAAGAACCAATGACCGTATCCATGAACAGATGGGAAGTATCTTATCCGGCTCAAACCGCAATATGCTTCAGGACAATATCATCACAATGCGAAATGGCAGGTATTGTCTCCCTGTCAAAGCGGAATACCGCTCCGCTTTTCACGGCATGCTTCACGATCAGTCCGCAACCGGGTCAACTCTTTTTATCGAACCGGCATCTGTAGTTAAACTAAACAACGAAATTCGCGAACTGGAGCTAAAGGAGCAGGAAGAAATCGAAAGAATTCTGGCAAAGCTGAGCAGCCAGACCGGAGAACAGGCATTTCTGATTGAACAGAATTTTAATATATTATCCCGCCTTGACTTTATCTTTGCCAAAGCATCCTTATCCCGTGAGCAGAAAGCAACGGCGCCTGCTTTTCCAAAGGACGGCTTCATTCAGATCAAAAAAGGCCGTCATCCGCTGATTCCGGCAGAAAAAGCAGTGCCGATTGATATTCATCTGGGGAAGGAATTTTCACTGCTTGTTGTCACCGGGCCAAACACAGGCGGAAAAACGGTTTCATTAAAAACCGTAGGGCTGTTTACGCTAATGGGACAGGCCGGGCTTCACATTCCCGCTTTTGACGGATCTTCCCTGCGTATCTTTGATGAGGTATATGCCGATATCGGCGATGAGCAGAGCATTGAACAAAGTCTGAGCACCTTTTCTTCTCACATGCTCAATACGGTATCCATTTTAGAAAAGGCAGATGAAAACAGCCTTGTTCTCTTTGATGAGCTTGGTGCAGGAACCGACCCAGTTGAGGGGGCAGCTCTCGCCACCTCCATTTTATCGAATCTGCATCAGCGGGGCACAACTGTAATGGCGACGACACATTATAGTGAATTAAAGCTTTACGCATTACAAACGCCAGGCGTAGAAAATGCCTGCTGCGAATTTGACGTAACGACACTGCGCCCGACTTACCGGCTTCTGATCGGCGTGCCCGGCAAAAGCAATGCCTTTGCCATCTCCAAAAAACTGGGGCTGTCTGAGGACATTATATCGGATGCGTCCATGCGCATCACCTCTGACGCACAGGCATTTGAGGATGTAATAAACGATCTTGAAAACACGCGCGTCAAACTGGAGCAGGAACATGCTGCAGTTTCACAGGGCCGGAAAGAAATAGCCGAATTAAAAAAACAGCTGCGGGAAAAAACAGAGAAATTAGACAATTCCCGCGAAAAAATCCTTGCCGGCGCCAACGCAGAAGCAAGCCGCATTCTCTCAGAGGCAAAAGAATATGCAGATGAAACCATCCGCAAATACACAAAATGGGCAAAAAGCGATACGCATATCCGCGAGATGGAGGCAGAACGCACAAAACTGCGGGAAGAAATCAACCGTAAGGATAACAGCCAGAAACAGAACGTACCGAAACGGGCCGCCAAAAAGCTGCAGGCAAAGGATCTGTTTATCGGCGCTGACGTCCGCGTTCTTTCCCTCAATTCCGTGGGAACGGTCAGCACGCTGCCGAATGAAAAAGGCGAACTTTTCATTCAGGCAGGGCTTCTTCGAACAAAAGTGACGCTGCAGGACATCGAGCTGATCAAACAACCAAAGCCGAAGGAAGAAAACCGCAAAAAATCAGGCAGCGGACAAATACGAATGAACAAAGCAGCTACCATTCACCAGGAGATCAATCTGATTGGCATGACCGTAGACGAAGCCATGCCTGTGCTTGGAAAATATCTTGATGACGCCTATCTCTCCCGCCTGTCGCAGGTGACTGTGATACACGGCAGAGGAACCGGTGCTTTGCGCGGAGCGGTACACAATCATCTAAAGCGGACCAAATATGTCAAATCGTTCCGCCTTGGTGAATTCGGAGAAGGCGATATGGGCGTTACTATTGTAAATTTTAAATAGCGGCTGCCGCTATTCAGAAAAATGGAGGCAAACCATGGCAACAAAACAAAAAATACTGATTGTTGATGACGACGAAAACATTGCAGAATTGATCAGCCTGTATCTGGTAAAGGAATGCTTTGATACCAATATCGTACACGACGGCAGCACTGCGCTGGAAATACTTCCTGTGTACCAGCCTGACCTGATGCTTTTGGATATTATGCTGCCCGGCACAGATGGCTATGAGGTATTACGCGAAGTCCGTAAAAAATCAAATCTGCCGATCATTATGCTCTCTGCCAAGGGAGAGGTTTTTGACAAAGTCCTCGGTCTGGAGCTTGGCGCCGATGACTATATCATCAAACCATTTGATTCAAAGGAAATGGTAGCGAGGGTAAAAGCAGTCCTGCGGCGTTTTCACGATGCTCCTGCAGTTGACCCGGATACAGAAGACAATCAAAAAGAAAAAGTTACCCTTCCCGACCTGATTATTAATCTAACCGATTATTCTGTACATTACCAGGGAAAGATTGTAGAAATGCCCCCAAAAGAGCTTGAACTGCTGTATTTTCTGGCCTCCCATCCCAATCAGGTGTTTACCAGGGAACAGCTGTTAGATCACATATGGAGTTACGATTACCTCGGAGATACCCGTACGATCGATGTACATATTAAACGGCTCCGGGAAAAATTCCCGCCTCATGAGGCATGGAATATTGGCACGGTTTGGGGCATAGGCTACAAGTTTGAATACCACAGGGAGCGTTGAAACCAATGAAATTATCCATAAAACAAAAATTTTTTGCTGTTTATATTCTGTTACTGCTTTTTTGCTTTCTGATCTTAAATTCCTATGGGCAAAATGCCGTTTACCGGCAGCTTGCCGCAAAAGAAGAGACAAAGCTCTATGAGGAAGCGGCCCTAATTGTGAAAGATTATGTTCCAAACATGAATCAGATCAGTGAAAACCGCTCTTCCCTGCAAAAATATCTTTCCTCTCTGGAAAACCTGACGGATATGAGAATCTGGCTTGTCGATTCCTCCGGTGAAATATTGCTTGACTCCAGTCAGGATTCTTCGTGCCAGGGAGAAAATATCAACCAGTATGACGATACGTTCCTGTCCAATCAATCCGCAAGCGGCGATACCCTAAAGGAGCTTCTCAAAGAAAATATGATATCTGTCATCTATCCTGTCGCAGATAGTCTGGATACCAGCGGTTATATTGTATTGATGTCACCGGAAACCATACTGCGCCAGGAATCCTTTCAGTATATTGAATCCCTGCTGGTCTGTTTTTCGATTCTTTTTGCCGCAGGATCCCTGCTCTTTCTGTATCTGTTTCGTCAAACAGCACATCCTGTCAAAGCGATTACCAAAACCACAATGCAATATGCAGACGGACATTTTGAAGTCCCAATGCCGAAAAACTCAACAACGGAATTTGCAGAGCTTGCCACAGCAATCCAGTATTTGGCGGAACGCATGAATGGGCTTAACCAGTACCAAAAAAACTTTATCGCCAATGTTTCGCATGATTTCCGCTCCCCGCTGACTTCGATCAAAGGGTATGCCCAGGCGCTTGCCGATGGCACCATTCCATATGAAATGCAAAAAAAATATCTGGATATTATTATATTTGAAACCGAGCGGCTGACAAAGCTGACCAGCAGTCTGCTCACCCTGAATCAGATGGAACAGAACGGCATGGTATTAGAACGCGCACCATTTGACATTAATGCCGCAATCCGCAGCACTGCCGCTGCTTTCGAACAGATCTGCAGCAAGAAAAAGATTTCCCTGGAGCTTACGTTCAGCCGACCGGCTCTTTTGGTGGACGGTGACGTCAGCAAAATCCAGCAGGTCCTTCAAAACCTTTTGGATAATGCCGTTAAATTCAGTCCAAATGACTCTGTAATTGAAATTCAGGTAACCGAACAGGCAAAGAAGGTTTTTATCGCAGTCAGGGATCACGGAATCGGTATTCCAAAAGATAGTATCCAGAAAATCTGGACCCGTTTCTATAAAACAGATATTTCCCGCGGGAAAGACAAAACAGGCACCGGCCTTGGATTGTCCATCACACGGGAAATTATCTCAGCGCACGGAGAAAATATTAATGTAATCAGCACCGAAGGAGTCGGAACTGAATTTATTTTTTGCCTTCCAATAGCAGATTAAACTTTTTTATATTCTGATCTTGTCCCCAGAATATTCGCCACCTTATACTCGTAGTCATCTATGCCCTTCTGCATCTCAAATGCCTCTTTGATATCGACATCATAGACACTTCCGTCCTTATAGCCAACCAGACGGTTCTTCTTGCCCTGATCAATAATATCAACTGCATAAGAACCCATCACAGAAGCATATACACGGTCTCTCGCCGTCGGGCTTCCGCCGCGCTGCAGATGTCCGAGAATCGTTGCCCTCGTCTCAATACCAGTCGCTTCCTCAATGCGTTTTGCAAGCGAATGGGAATGACCGATGCCCTCTGCATTGACAATCACCTGGTGGGTCATGCCGGATTCCCGGTTTTTCTTAATCACTTCAATCAACTGTTCATAATCATTGTTAAATTTTTCCGGCAGAAGAATGCCCTCTGCACCGTTTGCAATGCCGCACCAAAGTGCAATATATCCTGCAGAGCGCCCCATAACCTCTACAACACTGCACCGTTCATGAGAATTTGATGTCTCACGGAGACGGTCAATCGCTTCCATTGCCGTGTTGACTGCCGTGTCAAAACCAATCGTATACTCTGTATACGCAATATCCAGATCAATCGTGCCTGGAATACCAATGACATTGACACCGTACTTGGATAGATCTCTTGCTCCCTTAAAGGAACCATCTCCGCCAATTACAACCAATGTGTCAATACCAAATTCCCTGCAAATTTCCGCAGCCTTCTGCTTACCCTCTTCCTTTCCAAATTCTGCGCTTCGCGCCGTAAATAAAAAGGTACCTCCATGCTGCAGCTTTTCCGATACATCATGAAATGTCAGCAGTTCCATTTCCTTGTTCAGAATACCATTGTATCCCCTTCTTACCCCAAAAACCTCATATCCCTTTGCAATTCCGGTACGAACAACAGCACGGACAGCAGCATTCATGCCAGGAGCATCTCCGCCACTTGTCAATACTGCAATCTTCCCTTTACACTCTATCATAGTAAACCTCCATTTCTATTGTACGGCTGAAATTTATTCTGCTATGCGCTTTCCGCTGTAGTCAACGTTCTTATTTTAGTATTTCTCAAGGCTTTTTTCAATAGCTTTTTCTACATTTGCTATTATTTTACTTCTTTTTTGTGCCTTCCTGTTCCTCAACCTCAACCGGACGGATACGCTTCGTGCGGATTTCCTCACAGATCTCGTTGATAAAAACAGAAAGCTCTTTCTGTCCTTCATCCCCCGCAAAACGGCTGCGGACAGATACCACGCCTTCTTCCTCTTCCTTTGCTCCTACTACCAGCATATATGGAAGCTTGTCAAGACGCGCCTCTCTAATTTTATATCCAATCTTTTCAGAACGGTTATCCATTGTCGCATCAATGCCGTTCTTCTTTAATTCTGCCAGCACCTTTTCTCCATAGGCTGCATATTTCTCTGAAATTGGCAGGATGCGGACCTGCTCCGGACAGAGCCAGGTTGGAAATTTACCGGCATATTTTTCAATCAGCCATGCAAGCGTGCGCTCATAACATCCCATTGACGTTCTGTGGATGATATACGGACGCTTTTTGTCACCATTCTGATCAATGTAATACATATCAAACTGTTCTGCCAGCAGCGCATCCCACTGAATGGTAATCATGGTATCTTCCTTGCCGTAGACGTTCTTCGTATTAATGTCTATTTTCGGTCCATAGAAAGCCGCTTCTCCAGTATCCTCAACATATGGAATTTTCAACTCGTTCATAATATCGCGCATATGCTGCTGGGTTTCTTCCCACACTTCCGGCTCGCCGATATACTTTTCCCGGTTCTCGGGATCCCATTTTGACAAATGGTAGGTTACATCTTCCTCTACACCCAGTGTTTTCAGACAATGCTGTGCCAGGGCAATGCAGTTTTTAAACTCTTCTACCATCTGATCCGGCCTTACTATCAAATGTCCTTCCGAAATAGTAAACTGACGCACGCGTGTCAGACCATGCATTTCGCCGGAATCCTCGTTTCGAAACAGCGTAGAGGTCTCTCCATAACGCAATGGCAAATCTCTGTAGGAATGCTGCGCTGCCTTGTAAACATAATACTGAAACGGGCATGTCATCGGACGGAGCGCAAATACTTCTTTATCCTTTTTCTCATCCCCCAGCACAAACATCCCATCCGTATAATGATCCCAATGGCCGGAGATTTTATACAAATCCGATTTTGCCATTAACGGGGTTTTTGTGCGGACATATCCCCACTCATTATCCTCCAAATCTTCAATCCAGCGCTGCATTTTCTGGATCATTTTTGCTCCCTTTGGCATCAAAAGCGGCAAGCCCTGGCCAATGACATCTACCGTCGTAAAGAGCTCCATCTCACGTCCGAGCTTATTGTGATCCCGTTTTTTAATTTCCTCCAGATAGGCAAGATATTCTTCCAGATCTGCTTTTTTGTTAAATGCTGTTCCATAAATACGAGTCAGCATCTTGTTGTGCTCGTCGCCTCTCCAGTACGCCCCGGAAGATGAGGTCAGTTTAAACGCTTTCACCTGTTTCGTTGACATCAGGTGCGGCCCGGCGCAAAATTCAATGAAATCTCCCTGCTGATAAAAACTTAACGTCTCATCTTCAGAATGCTCCTGAATCATCTCAACCTTATACGGCTCGCCGCGTTCTGTCATCAGCTTTACTGCCTCTTCCTTCGTCAATGTGAAGCGCTCCAGGGTATCTCCTTTTTTTATGATCTTTTTCATCTCTGCTTCAATCTGATCCAGCGCTTCTCTGTCGAGACTTGGCATATCAAAGTCATAATAATATCCATTGTCAATCGCAGGCCCTATGGTCAGTTTTGCCTCCGGATAAAGATTTTTAACTGCCTGCGCAAGCACATGCGCACAGGTATGGCGATACGCTTTCTTTCCCGCATCGGAATCAAATGTTAATATATTTAACTGACAGTCCCTGTCAACCACAGTGCGCAGGTCAGCAACCTCCCCATCGATTTCTGCCACACAGGCAGCTCTGGCAAGCCCCTCACTGATATCCTTTGCGATCTCAATCGCAGACATTGGCTGAGCATATTCCTTACTCGAACCATCTTTCAATGTAATTTTCATATTTTCCTCCATTCTTTTCTTGTTTCATTACGACAAAAAAGTCCCTTCCGGTATCATTACCAGAAGGGACGAAATAATATTCGCGGTTCCACCCTTATTCAGCAAAGCATCTGCCCTGCTGCAGCTTAGAATATGACGGTAACGGCGTCTGCCGGGCTGGATTGGAGCCACTCCGAGGTAGTTTTCCACTATTCTGTGATAAGATGTTCCAGCATGTTTCCGTTTCCGAAAACCCATCTCTCTCTGTCATCACGCAAATAATGTACTCGTCTCATCAACGTATTGAAATTATCTTAGTACAATCCTGTTTTTTTGTCAAGCAGCTCTCCGCCCGCCATGCATACGCTGCTTTTTTAATTAAAGCCGGTTACTACTACCTGTATATCCCTGTTAAGGCTATTTAATGCCGTGTTATTCGTCAAATCCAATGTGTCAATCAAATTGTCTGCACAGGACAGCTCAATCAATTTGACATTCTGGCTGACATCAATCGCTGTCAGGCTGTTGCTGTCGCATTCCAGATAAAGCAGTTCCGGAAGATCTTCAAAGGTCATCTTTCCTGATAAACCGGCTTCATTCCAATACAGGCCGATCAATCTGCCGCTGCTTGTATCCCATTTATAATATCTTCCATCATCAAAATCATCACTCAGCACAGCCCCAAGCTTTCTCTGTGCTTTGATCAGTGCTGTCAGGGCAGTCTGGTCAGAGGAATTTTTCTCAACAGCCTGATTGGTTTCTGTCGTTTCCTTCTGCTCGTCGGTCATATCTGACGTATCTGTCTCTGTATTCGAGCTATCCTCTGAAGAAGAATCCGAAGATGTGCTGTCCGGACTTTCTGTTGCCTTTGAAGAAGAATTTGACGTGGAGGCCGCCTTTTTCACGGTCACGGTGCAGGTATATTTTTTCTTGCCCACAACTGCTTTTACTTTTGCTGTCCCGGCCTTTTTTCCTACAATTTTTACGCTCGTTTTCTTTTTACTTTTCAGCGTAATGTATTTCTTGCCGGAAACAATCTTCCAGGAAGCTTTCTTTTTATTGTTTTTCAATTTCAGTGTTGCTGTTTTTCCTACCTCGACGGTAAGCTTCTTCGTACTTAAATTAACCTTTGCCTCTGCAACCTTCTGTGTTGCCGGCTCCACTCCCAGTACAATGGCAAGAACAACTGCCAGCACAACACAAACCGCTGCAGCGCCTATACAAATATACTTTTTATTTTTCATATTCGACCTCATTCCTACAGGCTTTGCTCCACATATATATGTCTTGTTTGCTCTTTGTTTGCTCCAAACAGGTATGCCTTTTTTGCTTCTGTTTGCTCCAAACAAATATGCCTAGTCCGCTTCCTTATCCCCTCATAAATACGGATTGTGTTCCCATCGCCTGTCAATTCTAATACTTTACTGCATTCTGCTCCAGCATTTCCGGTTCGGAATATGTCAGCGAATGGGACGGCATGCTTCCGACCACGTCTTTCAGCTGGAACTTTGCCAGCTCCTGATTGAGCCCTCTCGCCTGTCCGGACAGCTCTTCACTTGCTGACGCGCACTGTTCACTGGTTGCAGAATTTGTCTGAACTACCTGTGAAACCTGCATCAATGCCTGATCAATCTGCGCCGTAGCGGATGCCTGATCATTGGATGCCTTTGCAATATTTTCACTTAATCCAGTAATTTCCTCTATCATCTCGGAAATTACCCTAAGCGCCTCCGCCGTATCTTTTGCAAGCTCTCCGCCCCGTTTTACCTTATGGATGGAATCTTCAATCATCTCAGCGGTCTGGCTGGATGCTTCTGCAGACCGGCCGGCAAGATTACGTACTTCCTCCGCAACTACTGCAAATCCTTTTCCCTGTTCTCCGGCACGCGCTGCTTCCACCGTTGCATTTAATGCCAGAATATTTGTATTGAATGCAATATCGTCGATTACTTTAATAATCTTCTGGATATTTTCGGATGCCTCATTGATCTCGTTCATTGCAGCAACCATTTCTTTCATGCGGTCATTGCCCGCCGTCACATCATCCTTCGCCTGTAATATAATACGGTTTACCTCGTCTGCATTGGTTGCATTCGTTTTTGTCTTTCCGGCGATATCAGAAATAGATGCGGCAATCTGCTGTATGGCGCTGGCCTGCTGTGTAGACCCCTGTGCAAGCGTCTGGCTTGCCGCCGCAATCTGGCTGGAGCCCATGCTGATCTGGCTTGTCGCATTCCGAATGTTTCCAAAAACTGTATTATTGTCCTGAATCAGCTTAACCAGAGCATTTCCAACCTCATCATCCTCTGAATGGGCGGCAATTTCAGCACACAGATTCTTTTGTGAAATCTGTTCAATAACACTTGCCTGGTTTTTCAGGTTTTCTACCATAATCCGGAAATTCTCTGTCAGCTCTTCTATCTCACGAACCATACTCTTTTCCGGCAAATCGACATGAATCGACCCCAGGGCAACATTTTGGGCAGCATCCGCCAGCTTTTTAACAGGCTTCTGCAGATGCTTTATAAGATAGGCTATCCCTGACGCCATCAAAAACAAAGCGATCAGGAATGCAATTCCTATTGTAAAATTCCCGCTTTTTACGGTATTGACAAAGGTTGCCTGCTCGTCCTGTGCACTTGTATTTAACAGATCATTTAATTCTGTAATGGATGCAGCTGCGGAATTGGCTGAATCCACACCGTTGTTCAGCAGGTGCTCCCTCGCCTCTTCAAGCTTTCCTTCATTGAGATAGGCAACACAGGTATCGACATCACTGATATACGAATCCACATAGCCTCTCGCTTCTTCGAGAAGCTCCAGGGCTTCTTCCTCCTCTAAATTTCCTGCAGCATCATCGAACTCATTATACATATTGTCCTCTGAAGTCTGCAGCGCCTCCAGATATTCTGACTGCTTCTGCTCGTCATCGCTAAACAGATACAATACATTCCGCAGATTGCATTTGACCTCCTGCAGATAAGCAAGCGCCATGTTTACCTCACCCTGTGTCTGACCATACTCTGTATACAGCGTATTCCCAACGTCCTTTGCCTTCTCCGTTGTGTTATATGCCACAATCGCTATTGCTAAAATCAAAACAAGCATCAAGCCCAGCATCAAAGTGATTAATGTTCCAATTGACATTCTTTTTTTCAAGACCATTCCTCCTCATTGGATTAATTTCGTTTCTTACAGCTATCATACCACATTTGTCCAAAAAAGGATAGGATTTCTCTGCAAAGTATATTTTTAAACTGTATTTTTTATTATCTCCGGTACAGCGTGCAATATTTTTTCAGCCGCTTCCGGTGCTCTGGCGCAAATTGTCCCGGCAGCATCCGCCATCGCCAGTTTGTACCCACCGTAGACGGAAGGTTCATCCTTGCGGTGTTGTCCAGCTCCAATATATCCTGCATCTGAAAAATCGCCGTATCAGCAATGCTCGCATAACCGGCTCGAAGAATTGCCCCCGGCAGCTCCTGATTCTTCTTCACATTTAAATACTGTCTTGCAAACTTCGTCTGCTTTTGCGTTCTGCTGCAAAAATACCCGGCAAGCGTCTCATTGTCATGTGTTCCTCCATAGATAATGCAATTCCTGGATGAAAGATTGTGCGGCAGATATTCGTTGCCGCTTCCGCTGTCAAATGCGAATTGCAGAATCTTCATGCCCGGCCAGCCGGTTTTTTTGATCAGCCTGCGCACATTTTTACCAACAACCCCCAGATCCTCGGCAATAATATCAGAACCCTTTGTTGCTTTCCGGATTACTTTTGTAAGCTTTTCTCCAGGTCCTTTCCGCCATGTTCCGTCAACCGCCGTTTTGCTGTCCGCCGGAACAGACCAGTAATTTACAATGCCAATAAAATGGTCAATCCGAATCACATCATATAAATCGGCATTTGACGCCATTCGCTTCGCCCACCAGGAAAAATTTTTCTTTTCCATCTTTTTCCAATCGTAAAGCGGATTGCCCCAGAGCTGTCCATCCTCACTAAAGCAATCCGGCGGCACTCCTGCAACATGGATTGGCTTTTTGCGCTCATCCAGCTCAAACAAATCACCGTATCTCCAGACATCCGCGCTGTCGAGAGCCACATAAAGAGGAATATCACCAATGATTTTTATCCCTCGTTTATTCGCGTATTTTTTCAAGTGATGCCACTGTGAAAAAAACTGGAACTGACAAAAGCTCCAGAACTGCACCTCATCTGCCAAAAGCGTTTTGTAATGTGCGACTGCTTCTTTACGGCACATACGGATGCTTTCCTCCCACGCAAGCCACTCTTTTCCTCCAAAATACCCCTTTAACGCCATGTACAGACTATAATCCTCCAGCCAGAATGCGTTTTTCTTTACAAAGCTCTGATATTTCTTCTCCTTACTGATCTTTGACGCATGGTACGCTTTATGCAAAATCATGAAACGGCCTTTATAAAGCTTTGCGTAATCCACATCCGCGGGATTATCTCCCCAGTCACAGGACATCACGTCCTCTTTTGTAATCCATCCCTTCTGAATCAGAAAATCAAGATCAATAAAATAGGGATTGCCCGCAAATGCAGAAAAAGACTGATAAGGGCTGTCTCCAAAGCTTGTCGGTCCCACTGGAAGAACCTGCCAGTATTTCTGGCCTGCCTCCGCCAGCTGATCAACAAAGCGATACGCCTCTTTTCCTAATGTTCCAATGCCATATGGGGATGGCAAACTGCTGATTGGCAGTAAAATCCCCGCTGCCCTTCCCTTCACAAAATCACCTCCTGTATTCTATTGAAAACACTTTTTACACCTTAAAACCCCGGTTAAGCTCATTCTCTGAAAATAATACCTCATTTAATGAACTTTTTCCATATGTTAATCCTGCATAAATCTGCTGCGTATTTTCCATCAACGGCTCAGAATGATCCTTTTTGGCAACTTCCTCAAAAGCCTCTTTTAGTTTTCCCATCACTTCACAGATTGTTTCTTCATTGACGATTTTCCGGCGCAATGCAGAAAAAATCAGCTGCTCATAAACATAGCGATACAGGCGCATCAATTCTTCTGCAATTTCATAGCGTTTATCCAGACTTCCCATCAGCTCCTGCAAAAATCCCTGCGCCCGCCGGACGCATTTGACGCCTTCCTCAGAATCCCCATGCTTAAAAGCTTTTTTTGCCTCGTCGATTGCCAGCAAAAAAAGCTCATATATAATCACAACCAGCTCACTGCGGTTTGCCTGTGCCACTCTTGCCGTGTACTCCTGCTTCTGCTTCTGGTCCACTCGTCCCGCCTCCTTTTTATAGCATGCCTCCGTCGTATTTTCCACCGTTCCTGATTGGGAAAGGCGAAAGCTGCCTTACCGCATTACAAAAAACTATTTTCTGATAACAAAAGGAGTACACCGCCCAAAAGTCAGATTATGCCTGCCTTCTCTGGCGATGTACTATGTATCAGAAGAATACCTGATTTCCTGATTTCATTTTTAGCTCTGAATCAGAGTCATAATTTGCTGCGGTCTGTTGTTTGCCTGTGCCAGCATAGCAGTTGTCGCCTCAGACAACACGCTTAACTGCGTATAATTTGTCATGGCCGATGCCATATCCGTATCCATAATCCGCGACATTGAATCCGTCAGGTTCTCATTGCTGATATCCAGACTTGAAATAACGCTGTCCAGACGATTTTCATAAGCGCCAAACTGGGAACGCATGGTAGATATCCTGCTGAGGGCAGCGTCTACAACATCAATGGCATAGGTTCCGCTTGTTCCAGAGCCCAAATTGATAATGTCATCTCCGTCTGCCTCCCGAAGTCCCAGCGTTTCACAGGTGACTTTATGAAAATTAATGGCAATATTCTGGTTTTCATTGGCGCCGATCTGGATTACCATGGCTCCCGCATCATATATCACCTCATTTACAGTCGTTCCGACCGCAACATCCTCATCTACGTGAATTTCCATCTCAAAACCGGAATTATCGGTAAAGGTCAGATATTCTCCATTGCCCCGAACCACAACGCTGTCAGAAAAACCGGATACCGCCTCTGCCTCGGCATCTACGCCATATACAGTAGTCGACTCTGTGTCATTTGGCCCTCTATAAGTAATATACTGTCCGGAGCCTTTTGCACAGGTTTCCAGCTCAATGCTCTGGGATGTTGTCGATGCTGATGCGTTAATTCCCAGAATGGAACAGGTTTCAATAACCTTTTCCAGAACAGTTTCATCTGTATCCGAGCCGCTAATTGATATCGTCTGCCCATTAATGGAAATCTCCGACGGAATCTCATATTCAAGGGATGCTTTTGCAGCTTCCGCCTGTTTTGTCAGTGTAATCTGATATTCGCCGGAATCAACACTTTCATTGACATACACACTGTCAAAACCGTTTTTGTTAAAAGTAACTGCGCGTTCACAGCTCCCGTCTAAAAGTCCTTTGCCATTGTATTCTGCTGTTTCCGCAATGCGGTCAACTTCATCCAAAAGACTGTCAACCTCTGCTTCAATCGCTGTACGGTCATCTGCTGTATAGGTATCATTTCCTGCCTCCACACTAAGCTCCCGAATGCGCAGCAGAATGGATTCAATCTCAGAAAGGGAACCCTCGGCCGTCTGAATGATCGACACACCGTCATCCGCATTCTGTGATGCACGGTCCAGCGCACGAATCTGTGTCCGCATTTTGTTCGATATCGCAAGCCCGACGGAATCGTCTGACGCCTTGTTGATTTTGTAACCGGAGCTTAAGCTCTCTAAAACAGAAGAAAGCTTGCTGTCTGTTTTTTTCAGGTTTACATTTGCTAACTGTGCTGAAATATTATGATTAATCCGCATGAATTTCTCCTCCTTGCCGTCTGTTTACTGTGCTTCCCTGATAACATCTGCTGCCCATCTGACCGCAATCTTGGCAAACCGATACAATGTATCCGTTCCGCTTTCTCCCTGCGATGCTTCTTTGTTCAGCATATCATTTCTCGATTTGAAATCCATTCCATAAGAAATGTTTTTGACTTGATATCCGGCATTTTCCAAATTTGTCTTGAAACGCTCCGCCTGTTCCTGCAGCGCTTCAAAGCCATATCTCTGATCACACAGCACCAACCCCTTAACCGAGCTGTCCGCCACTTTAAAGTCCATCGATATTCTGCCGCATTTCCCGTCATCCATGGAAATCTGAACCTTCCCTGTCTCTTCTTCTCCATGGATCAATGTCAGATTTAATGAGGTGATGCTGTCCCCTGTCCGGATCGGAATCTCGTAGCTTCTGGACTGCCGCAGCAGTCCCTGCAGGCGGAATCCCTGTCCCAGCATCTGCATCGCCTTCAAATCTTCAAAATTAATATCGGCTGTTTCCTGTGATTTCGTAAGAACATCCGAAATAAATTTTTCTGCCCTTTCACATCTGCTGTTTAACGCATCTTCCGTTTCTATATCCCCATCAAAAGAATCTACAAGCTCTTCAAGCTCTTCGCTCTGCTTTTTTGCAAATTCCTTTTTCCTGTCGAAAAAGTCCCTGTACGGTACGGAACCGCCCTGCAGAAGTGCTTTGGCCGTAATGACATTTTCTACCGTATCCTCAATCTGGAGCTGCTTTAAATATTCCTGTATATCCTCCGAATCTGCAAGGCCTTCCCGAAGCTCCTGTGCCTGTATTTCAAAATATTCTTTTGTCAGCTCCGGATTGCCGGATGCCTCTTTTAACTTTTCTTCAAATTGTTCCAAAGAGCAATTCAGCAAACCTGACAGTTCCCCATCCGAAATTTCCCGAATCTTTGACGGCGTCATTTCGTCCAGTGCCCTGGACGCCACGCTTCGGTAAAACTGTGTTTCGGCAAACCCTTTTTCAATCTGGTCTGTAATGGAATTGCCTGCCCTGCTCCCCTCGCCAAAGCCTGTTTTCTCATCGATACGGGCATCAATTCCCTGCCCTTTCCGGATACGCGCCTGTGTCAAAAGATTCCCAAGCGTCAGCTCCTGATTTGCCTCCAGCGCTGCACCAATCACTGCGCCGTCTGTTTTTTCAATCTGATTTAACAGCCGGTAAATCCCGATATAGCCAGAACGCTCATCCTCTGTAATCAATCCGTCCCTTTCCATCTGCCACAGGAACCGGCTGTATTTTTCTGTTCCGGAAACATCTGTTTCACTGCTGATCTGGTCAAGCTGCTCCTGCAGCTCATCCAGGGATATATTTAACGGATTTACTCCTCTGCGGATCAACTCCAGCACAGCAGCCGGTTTCATGCTGTCTATGACCTGATTCACCTTTGCGTCAAAATATTTGACCTGTGTAATATTTTCTTCGGTAATCTCCATGCTGTTGTAGCCTAAAATCCGAACCGCCCTCTCATTCGCCTGTGTGTCCTCCATGCCAAGATCACCCAAAAGCCCCGAAATGCCGGAAAATGCCTTTTGGATTGAATCTCCAAGATCACTTCTGACCTGTGTGCTGACTGTCTCATAGGTTTCATTCCAGACTGTTTTACTCAATGTCTCGCTGCCCACTGCCGCATGCAGCTCATTCATAGTAAGCATTTGCTGCTGCCTGATGCTTCCAGCACCGAGAATGGCAGCTGGCGCCTTTGCTATGTCTGCCGCCTTTTCCATCGTCTCCTGCAGCAGATCCATCTGGCCTGCCTCTGGCACAGTTCCATCCTGTACCGCCTGTGCAGTATAATATGTATTTTCAATCTGGCGAAGCTGGCGGATAATATTTTCCAAAGCCTCCGTCTCAACATGAATCCCTTTCTGCTCCATCGCCACGGCAGACTGCAGCGTCATTTTCTGACGAATTTCCTCCAGCTGGCGCTTTAATGTAACAGCCTGTATTTCCTGTTCTGTCATATCCCCGGCATATACCGGCGGGATAATTTCCATTTCCTCCTGACCGGATGCATCCGCCAGATCCTGTGTTTCCTGTAAAAGCTCCAGCGTAACCTCCCGGCCTTCCTCCAAAGGAAGCTGCTGCGCCACTTCCAGAACCGTTTGATCTGTTATAGACGAAAAGCCTGCTACCGCTTCTTTTGCAGACACAAAGGCACTGCTGTCCAAAAGCACCGCCTTTGGCGGCTCCCCTGATGACACAGCAAATAAAATCTGTTCCAGAAGCTGATCCTTGGTAGTGTTCTCCTGAATATCCTGCAAAACTGCCAGCTGCCCTAATGTACTTTCATTGATCGGGAGTTCCTGGTCAAAAAGCCATCTGGCAGCCTCCATATGCTCTTCATCCAGCTGACCGCAATCTGCAAGAATTTCCTCAATCTGCTGCTGATATGCTTCAAATTCCTGCCCTGCCTCCGCGTTCTGCGACAGCAGAACATTCTGAGTGCGAAACTTCCCCTGATATAAATTTTCAATCGTCGGCGGCAGATCCTGACCAATCACATACGCCTTTGATTCGTCTGTCATCTCAAGTGCAGCCGTACCCATTCCTAATGCGCCAAGCAGCTCTGCAACATTTTCCTGATTGACAAAAATACCTTCCTCCTGCAAAAGTTCCTGCAGCTGTGAAAGGCTTTTCTGCTCCAAAAAGCCGCTTTGCTGCAGTTTTTCCATCCCTTCGTCCAACATTTCGCGAAATTCACTGTTCTTCAACAGCACATTTGCCTTCCACTCTTTACTTTCTTTGATCCGCTCTGCTGCCCGCTCAACCGCGTCCTGATTGCTCTTCGAAAAAGAGCCTTCCTTTTCTTCAATGCTGCGGTAATCTTCACCATTTAAAATCGCAAGGCTTTCTTTTGCCTGCGCCTGTGATTCCGCCACCTGCTGCATATCCTGCCGGTCTGCATCCCTGTCCGAATAAATATCATTCCTGACAGAGCGGTCTGTCCCGTTTATGTCCACAAAAAAACTGTTTGAAATACTGCCGGCGCTTTCACTTCCGGCAATCTGCCCGTTTTTTTCATTTCCGCTCACCGAAGCGCCGGAAAATACACCCTTATTTTCATTGTCCGTTTTTCCATATACAGAAAGCTCTCTTATATCCATAAATTCTCCGTTCCTTTTCTCATATAACGTTCTATTGACGTGATTACTATGCCGCTCACTTAATATTCACTTAATATTCACTGTACTATTTATTACTTCGACACAAACATCCCCAGACTTTAGCACAGCCGCACAGGATGCAATGTACTGATACAACACCGGAAAACGGGGAAAAACACCACAGGATTTTTTGGAGACGAGGTACTAGTCACATTCCGCCGCTTATGATACAATAATAAATAAGAAGACCGAGCATGCTTACATGTATAAAAATTATGGGGGTATCTATGACAAACCAGACTTATGATGAACAGGAGCTGCAGCGTTCCCTGCAGCAGTCCGTCCAAAAGCTCAGACAGGAAGAAAAGAATGCTTCCCTTTTTCAAGAATACGGAGCGGATAACAAAACGGCAGACTCCGAACCAGAAAACAAGATAGAACAACTCGAAACACAGCTCGAAAGCACCAAAAAGGAACTTCTTGCAGTAAAACAGAGGCTGCAGGCTTTAGAGAGCAACCGCGACGAATACAAAAACAAATATTTTCAATTTAAGGGTATTTTTCAACGGCAGACACATACTTTTTATTTGTACCAAAGCCTTTCCACACAAAGCAGGAATGCCCTCCACGGCGTATTCAAGGGAAATTCCTTTGAATCCTTTCTGGCCTGCGGCGTCCAGCCGGACAATATAGACACTGTCTGGGAATTCTCCCGCAGCCTTGCGCTGGAAGGAAATCTCGAAGATCTGGAAATCCTGCAGACAATTATTGTCTATTTTGTCAAAATGTACAATAAAACACACGATTCACCAGTCCTTGCCTTTCAGGAAACTGCCCCGGGAGACCGCTTTGATGTTGACCTGCACATCCGCACGCAGGACAGTAAGGCTGCCGGAATCATTACAAAAGTATTGCTTACCGGCCTGACCAACGCATTTTCAGGCGACATAATCAAAAAATCTGTCGTCGAGATTAAATCATGAATCTAACGATTCATGATCTTGCTGCACCCTCACATTATTATATCTTGAATGGATCGAACTATTACAACATATATCATTTATCATTTTTGTATGATTTGAGAAGGAGGAATTTATGAACATTTCAACAAAACAGGTCAATAAAATTGCCATTGGGGAAGAGCTTTTTCATGAAGTTGTCGATGAACACATCCCTGTTTTAATCAAAAAACAAACGGCCGTTCTGAATGATTTTTTCCATCAGATGAACCAATATATCACAAAGCACACGGAAACCTCTGACTGGTTTTATATCAGCAACCAAAACATTCTTTACAACAATGCAATCGTAGCACTGTTCCCAAACCTCAATGACTTTGAGCTGGGACACTGCCCGCTGAACCGCTCCTACGATCCGGTTACCTTTCACAATGATTTTTCGGACTACAGCGGTACGCTGATGACTCCAAATGAATTTAAACGCGCATTTGCCGGAAAATTTGACAGCCTTTATGAATTTTGTCCGGAATATCTGTTTGACGGCTATTTTACAGTAATGGATTTTCACAGGGCGCTTCATGCAGACGGAATCCGCTCAAAACGCTGGAACGGTTTTTCCAGGCAGGAGGCATATCATATTCCGCTGTACCGCTTAAACGGTATGGACAGTGAAACCATTCCGCCTGCCAAAACACTGCATTTCTGGCTTGACCACAATCTGATACCGGATGATCTTCCGTCCGAGTATATTGCCACATATGAACACACACTTTCTCTGTATCAGGCAAGCAAAGAAAGCTTTGAATGGAACGGAGATATCATTAAAATCCGCGAGGATGTCATCTTAGAGAACATTATGAGCGGAAAAGCAAACTTTTTTTCCGAGGATTCGTACCGTTCCTCTTTCCTGTATAATGCCAGAGAAAAAAGCATCTCTCTGGATAACCTGTCAGAATCTGCCCTGCAGATTGTAAAGGAACATCTTTTGTGCTGCGACCAGATCCGCGCTGATTTTGACCGCTACGACGAAAACATTCTGATTGACCCCAACCGCGGCCACTGGGGGCTTTGGCAGGATCAAAATTCCACCTGCAAATATACTGCAAAGCTAAACACCCCGCTGATTGCACGCAATCCGGCAGCTGACATTAACACGGACGGCATTATCGGTATTGACTTCGGCACAAAAAGCACCGTTGTGGCATATCAGGACAACACAGAACGCATTACCCCTATGCGAATCGGCACCAGCCATTACTCCAAAAAGGCTGACTTAAAACAATACGAAAACCCTACTGTGATGGAACTGATCAACCTGAAACGCTTCCTGGAACTGTACAACCAAAAAGAGGGGCGCCCGGATACGATGTGGGAAGACCTGACCATCTCACACACTGCCGGAAGCAGCATGATGAACAGCACCAGCAATGACTATTACACCTATTTTAATGAGCTCAAGCAATGGGCCGGCAGCCAGAAAAAACAGATCCGCTTAAAAGATAAGGCTGGCAATGACATCTCATTACCTCCTTTCTCTGAAATTAAAGAAGGCGACTTCAATCCAATCGAAATTTATGCATATTACATTGGTCTTGCAATCAATAACATGAATAACGGCATTTTCTTAAATTATCTGTTATCGTTTCCGGTTACATTTGAACATGCTACCTGCGATAAAATTGTAGACAGCTTTTACCGCGGCATACGCAAATCGCTTCCAGACACGATTCTCCGGGACGAGCAGATCATGAAAAACTTCCGTGTAATCAAAGGTACCTCAGAGCCTGCCGCATATGCTATCTGTGCCCTGGAATCCTACGGATTTGACCTGGAAAACGGCGAATCCGAGGTTTATTATGGTATCTTTGATTTTGGCGGCGGCACAACAGATTTTGACTTTGGCCACTGGCACACGCCAAATGAAGCGGACAGCCGCCGGTACGATTATGTTCTGGAATGTTACGGAAGCGGCGGCGACCAGTACCTGGGCGGCGAAAATCTCCTGCAGCTCATGTCATATGAGGTTTTCCGCGCCAATCAGGATAAGCTCCGCGACGACAATATTACCTTTTCTCTTCCGCCGGAATGCCAGCCATTCCCGGGCAGCGAATCGCTGATCAGTGATTCGCAGGAAGCAAAGCTAAACACCAGGCAGCTGATGGAAAAGCTGCGCCCATTCTGGGAGCGCCCGGCAAATTACTCCGCACAGTACCAGACTGGGAAAATCAAACTCTCCCTGTTTACAAAAACCGGTGAACAAAAACTCAATTATGAGCTGAATGCAAACATGACCCTGCTTGACCGCCTTCTCCATAAGCGCATTGAGCTTGGTATCGCCAATTTTTTTGAGTGCTTAAAGGCAACATTCAAAGAAAAGCTGGGGACTGACATTCACAAAATCCATATTTTCCTCGCAGGTAACGGAAGCCGTTCCCAGATATTGACAGAGCTTTTTGAAACATATATGGTAACCTATGCAACCGATTTGCGCTATCATCTGAACACAAGCATCGACAATGATTTCTTTGAGTTGCATCCGGCGCTTGGCATGGATGATACCGCACCGGAAAAACCGGCAGCTGCGCAAATTCCATCTGCTATTGATTCCCTCAGGCAGACCTCCGAAATCGGCGATCTGGCGCAGAACATCTTTTCTTCTGCCAGCCAGCAGGATGAGATCCTGTCTATTACAAAACCAAACGGAAAAACCGGAGTGGCATTTGGCCTTCTGGAGGGACGCCCTGGCGGACGCATTAAGGTTATAATGCCAAAAAGCCAGGATGTTGCAAAAACGGTTTCCGATATTCGTTTCCGCTTTTACATTGGATATAAAAAGAAAAACCGTTTTCAGATGATCTCTGATCCGACGCTGCCTTATCACAAATGGACCTATCTGTGCGACGCGTCATCAGAAGATTTTGCAATTTATTATACACCGCGCTCTGAGGCAGCAGGCGGCAATATGGATATCTTTAATGCCTACAAGAAAAACTGCAGGCTGACAAAGACATATCCGGACGCTGCCATTTATTATCGCGCAACAGCGCCGGATACAATCGAATATACGGTCTTTGGAAATGACGACAAAAAAGCGGAAAAAGCTTTGGAACCGCTTACCCGTGTAGAACTGGTATATTAAGGTCGAAAAAAGGGGCTGCCGCACCAAATAAATAGTGCGCAGCCCTTTTTTATCTGCTCCAATGCAAACGGTGCAAATCACCTTCTGTCTGCATGGAAAAAAATCGGTTCTGCCGGAGCGCCTCATAGAGGACGACTGCCACCGAATTAGACAGATTCAGCGACCGGATATTCGGATTCATTGGAATCCGGATTGCCGTATCTTCATATTGGACTAAAAGCTCTTCCGGTATCCCGGCGCTTTCCTTTCCAAACATGATATAGGCATCCTGCGGATAAGACACATCACAATAATTTCTCTTTGCTTTGGTGGTCGCCATATACATTTTTCCCTCTGCATCGGGGTTTTGTTCCCAAAAATCATCAAGGCAGTCATAGATTGCCACATCCAGCTGGTCCCAATAATCCAGCCCCGCACGCTTCAGAGTTTTATCGTTGATCCGGAACCCCATTGGTTCAATCAGATGCAGCCTTGTCCCCGTCGCACAGCAGGTTCTTCCGATATTTCCCGTATTTGCCGGCATCTCCGGCTCCAATAATACTATATTTAACATATTTTTATACAACTGCAGGATTGTCTGCTGTATGAACCGGACAATTCATGCTGCGCAGCTTACTCTGCGCGCAGACGGCCAATAAATGCCTGCAGCCTTCCCAGCGCCTCCTTCAAATCTTCGATAGAATATGCATAGGAAATGCGCAGAAAGCCCTCGCCACTGCTGCCAAACGCAGTTCCCGGCACAACGGCAACCTTTTCTTCCTCCAGAAAACGCGTTGCAAACTCATCCGATGTCATGCCAAATTCTTTTATGCACGGAAAAATATAAAACGCTCCATATGGTTCAAAGCATTGAAGCCCCATATCACGAAACATGCGCAGCACAAAGTTTCTTCTCTGGTCATATGACAAGCGCATCTTCTGTACCGCCTCATCGCCGCGGCGCAGCGCTTCCACTGCAGCATACTGGCTTGTAGTCGGCGCACACATAATCGCAAACTGATGAATTTTAAGCATCTGATCCAGAATCACCTTCGGCCCGCATGCATATCCGAGACGCCATCCGGTCATCGCATACGCTTTTGAAAAGCCATTAATAACAATCGTCCTCTCCCGCATTCCCGGAAAAGAAGCAATGGAAACATGATCCCCTCCATAGGTCAGCTCTGCATAAATTTCATCTGACAATACATACAGGTCATGTTCAATAATTACATCAACAATCTCCTGTAAATCCTCCCGCGTCATTACCGCTCCCGTTGGATTGTTTGGAAACGGCAGCACCAAAATCTTTGTCCTGTCAGTAATCGCATCCAAAATCTGCTGTTTTTTTAGTTTAAATTCATTTTCTTCCTTTAGCTCAATAATAACCGGAACGCCATCTGCCAGCACAACGCATGGCTCATAGGAAACATAGCATGGCTGCGGGATAAGCACCTCATCTCCAGGGTCAAGCATGGCGCGGAACGCTGCATCGATCGCTTCACTGCCTCCAACCGTTACCATAACCTCTTCCGCATGATAGCTTAAATCAAAACGGCGCTTTAAATAATATGTAATTTCCTCTTTTAACTCTTTTAATCCGGCATTGGACGTATAGAAAGTCCTTCCACGTTCCAGCGAATAAATCCCCTCTTCCCGGATAAACCACGGCGTATCAAAATCGGGTTCACCCACGCCGAGGGAAATGGCATCCTTCATCTCACTGACAATGTCAAAAAATTTCCGGATACCGGAAGGTTCTATTGTCTTTACTTTCTTAGATAACGGATCTCTCATGGTGTAATCAACATCCTTTCTGATTCATTCTGCTCATCTGTCATGACCAGACCATGCTCCTTATATTTCTTTAAAACGAAATAGGTCGCAGTGCTCGTTACATACTCCAGGGTAGACAATTTTTCCGATACAAAATGCGCCACCTCATGCATACTCTTTCCCTGAATCAGCACAGTCAGGTCAAAACCGCCCGACATCAGATAAAGGCTCTCTACCTCTTCAAAGCGGTAGATCCGCTCCGCAACCTTGTTAAAACCCATATCACGCTGCGGTGTCACCTTTACCTCAATCAAAGCCGTCACCTTTTCACAGTCTGTCTGATCCCAGTTGATCAGTGTAGGATAGCCGCAGATCACGTTGGCATCTTCCATCTCCTGAATTTCATCCCTGACTGCCGCTTCGTCTACCGCCAGCATGGCTGCCATATCCTCCGTAGAAATGCGGCTGTTTTTGCTAAGCATGTCTAAAATCTGTTTTTTCATTGCACGGACCTCCTGATTTTTATTTTATATAGTTCATCACTTCCCGCAGGCTCCAGAAAACGGGTTTCTTCTCCACGGACAACCACCCTGTCATTTGTTTCCGTCGCGCGTCCAATCACCGCTGCCGGAATCCCTGCTTTTGCTAACGCCTGCACCAGCAAATTTCCATCCGAACATCCTATTAACATAGAACCGCTTGACATCATCTGATATGGATTAATACCAAATGGCTCACATACTTCTATGGTTTCCTGACGTATTGGAATTTTCATAAGATCTGCTGTAATGCCTACACCGGAGGCAGCGCCCATTTCCCACAATGCTCCAAAAATTCCGCCCTCTGTCACATCATGCATGGCGCTGACGCCGGTGCTCATGGCGACTGCAGCCTCCGGCACAACCGAAATATACTGAATAAGGGCTGCAGCCGTATCCAGCAGCTCTGAAGGAAGCACTGCTTCCAGCTCTGCTCTCTTTTCCTGCGCAATAATCGCCGTTCCCTCCAAACCGGCCCATTTTGTCATGACCAGCTCGTCTCCCGGCTTTAATCCCGCAGTCGATACGAGTGCACCCCTTTTAACTTTTCCAATTCCAGTCACTGTAATCACAGGTTTGGCAACAGCATCCGTCACCTCTGTATGTCCGCCTATAATTTCAATCTCCAGTTCACGGCAGACCTGTTCTATTTCCCCCATCAGCTCCCGCAGAAATTTTTCTCTCTTTTTCGGCGGCAATAAAATGCTTAACAGGATTCCAACCGGCTCTGCGCCGGAAGATGCAATATCATTCGCAGTAATATGCAC
>JAJQGL010000115.1 GCA_021200535.1 Clostridiaceae bacterium
TAATCCACTGGCACCATGTTGACGCGCATGGACTTTTTGATCGGGAAAACACGCATTTGCTGTTTCAGATACAGCTTCAGCGGATAGTAAAGTGTATTGAAATTTTTTACCCGTCCGGTTCTGGAATTTCCTACGATCTGGCCGGGCCGGAAAATAGAAACAGGGAGTTTCCCCATCGCCTGTACGACAAGACGCTCTCCCTCAAACTTACTTTGCTCATACAGACTGGAAAAGCCCTCGTCTACCAGGGAATCCTCCATAATTTGTCCGCTTCTGGTTCCAGCCACATAAGCGGTAGACACATGAGAAAATCGCCGAAGCGGGTGATCGGACTGGATGCGTCCGGCGAAATCCAAAACATAATTTGTGCCGGTAACGTTGACCTCCCAAAACTGCTTGCGGCTGTGGTTGATGCCTATAACCGCCGCTGTGTGAATAACATAGTCGATGTTATGAATCAGTTGATTCTGATCTGCATCAGAAAGACCAAGGTTTTCTTTTGTGATGTCCCCAAGCACAGGCTGGATGCGGCTCCCGATTTTCTCTGTCAGCTCAGGGCGTCCACACCAAAGAGCGGAAAGGGTATTGACCGCCTCCGTGATGGAATTAGCTCTGATGAGACCATAGACAACAGCGTCGGTCGTTTGCATAAGTTCAGAAATGACCTCCGTCCCCAAAAATCCAGTTGTACCGGTTATGAATATATTACACATCGGCAGTTCCTCCGTATTTTCTTCATCAAGTCGAGCTTCCGTGTGAATGCAGCCATGAAATCAAAAAGTCTCCCATCTCATTCAGCGTGTTCTGATAGCTCGCAAGCTGACACCCAATTTTGTCTTTGATCTGTTCCTGATGAAACAGGATATAGTCCAAAGCGATTTTAAGCTCCGAAGCCAGCTCCGTATCATCTGCATGCAGCAGCTGATACTGGCTCAAATCCAGCTCTTGCATGATATTGTCCAGACGTTCGTCCATCGAAATTGCTACACTGGGCACCCTCGCATCCATAGACAGCACCTGGGCATGATACCTTGATGTGATCAGGGTAGACATCTGCCGTAATATAGCCGCCATTTCATAACCGTCATGGTCGGATGACAAAAAGACAGATGCCGGGTTTGCGAGCTTTCCGCTCAGCTTACTGCACGCATCTGCGTCCAGCCGCTCCATGCCAAGTATAACCACATGGCAGGAATGTTTTGCCGCAAATTCATTCACCGAATGGGCGATGGCATCCAGATAATCCTCAAATTGCTGTTCCCGCCGTTTTGACCAGCTAAAGAAATACCAAAGTTGAAACTGCAGGGAGTGAGCCCCCGTGAGTTTCGCTTTCAGCCACTTAACCAGAGAGGGTTTAACCGGCCACCAAAAGGGGTTGATGGGAGCAATGCCCAGAAGCGGCGAAATGCCGTCCCAGCCGGATTGCCGGAGCTGTGTGACAGCCCATCCCGCATGAGAGGCACTGTCAAATTTCCATGCAGCATCCGTTCCCAAATGACCTTTCAGCCTCAAACGTTGAATCTGATCCAGTGAATTTTGGGTCCTTGCGATAAAATAAGTATCCGAACAGAGCCGTTTCACAGTGCGCTCCAGGAATACGTCCATCTTACCAGCTTCTGAGCCATAGGCAATACAGGGTTTGTGCTGGTTTTTCATAATGCCGGCCGCCTCACAGAAATATAAGGTAAGAGCGTTGGCAAACTTGCTTTTGAGCGTGGAACCCTCGCACAATATTACAGCATGATTGGCGCAGCAAGCTCGAAAAACATCCACAAAAAAGATGGGGCTGAGCGGGACGAGCTTGATGCCGGAATCAAAATAGCAACGGATATTTTCTTCATTCAGCGTCATGACAGAAATCTGCGCCTCCTCTTTGCCGAGGTATTTCTGAAGCTGTTTCACGATTTCAGCTACCCGCACATCTGCACCTGTATTTCTGGCTCCATTATAGCCCACCAACAGGATGCGCAGTTTTGGTTCATTTTTCAAATCCCCAAAGTCTCCATAGTCTATGAAACCAAGTTTAGAGAAAAATGGGGCAAAACGAGATAAAAAAACGAAGAATTTTACAAAAATATTGATGATATGATCCATAAGCATGCGCTTTACTCAGCGGAGTCCCGCAATCATTTCTGTTGCGAACCTCTTTGCAGCGTCCAAGTCCTTGCGGTTCGGACGTCCTTTATGAAGTGCAGTAAACTCTCCCCTGCAATAAAAGTTCCTGCTTTCAACCTGAAGGCCATGATCCTGTAATTTCTTCTGAATTTGCGGAAAAGCCCTCTCTGCCAACGCAGAGGTAGAGAAAACTACGACCTTACCGATTTTATCTTTATCCAAAGTCTGGATATATTTCTTCACTTCGGAGCTAATACCGCCCCAGTAAACGGAAGCTCCCAAAAACAGAATGTCCACCTTACCGTCGATGGGTGCGGGGATCTGCTCCGCCTTGCGGCCGACTGTTTTTGCAATCTCATCTGCCAGCTTTTTCGTATTTCCGGATTTAGAAAAATAGCGTACAGCAACCTTTGATTTGTCCATTATAAGCTCCTCCAATCATGTTTGAATCTTTCCTGTTTGACACTCCTAAAAAGTGCTTTACTCTTAATTTATTACCTGCTATAATACATTATAGCTACGAGATAATCACAAGTCAATTACGCAGTTTTTGTGGAGCAGGTAAGAAAAAACTGATTTACTAGGAGAAAATATATAATGGCGAATGAGCATATTTGTCCCTGTACCGTGGGGTGCCCTTTACAAAAAGCAATGAATGCGATAGGCGGAAAATGGAAAATGTCCATTTTGTGTTCGCTGTCGAATGACGGTCCCACCAGATACAATGACATCAAGCGAAAAATGGGCAGCATCTCTAACACGATGCTGGCGAAATCCTTAAGGGAACTGGAGGAGGATGGGCTTGTAAAGAGGTCAGAGTATATGGAAGTGCCGATTCGGGTGGAATATGAAATAACAGACTCCGTTCGTTCCTTAATTCCAATTTTGATAGAATTTGCTACATGGGGAAACAGTTTATAATCATTCCCCGGAAAAACAATGCTGTGTAGTTTTCCTCATCATTCTCCCTGTGATGCAATAAAATCAATATCCATTGCCACATTAAACCGATACTCTGGATACAATAACTTAACTGCAGCAACAACCTCATTGTATACACATTTGCGATCCTTTGCATCCAGACTGACCACCAAATCAAACCGAATGCTTTTAATATCTTCTTCCAGATAAAACCCATGTATTTGTGTAATAAATTCATGGGATAACGCAATATCTGTAATTTTTTTTCTGACTTCTATAACATGCGGATCCTGCGTATTAATGGAATAAATACCGATCGCCGTCAACAATACATTGTGTTTTTCCAATACTTTAAGCGTAATGGACCGAATCAGCTTATCCAAATCACTTGCCGTATAGGTATCAGGCACTTCAATATGTACTGACCCCTGAAAAGAATCCGGTCCATAATCATTTAACACCAGGTCATATACACCATTTACTGCGTGAAACTCCCGAATTGTATCTGCAATCGCCTTAGCTTTGTCATAATCTACCCGTTCTCCAAGCAGCTTTGAAACAATCTCCATCAGCATGTCACACCCAGCCTTTAAAATTACTGCTGAAATAACTATGCCAAGATATGCTTCCACCGAAACATTTGTTAACAGATAGAATACAGCTGCTGCCAGAGTACTAAATGAAATAACCGAATCAAGCATCGCATCTTTACCTGAATTGACAAGAGAAGGAGAGTCGGCTTTTTCCCCCACTCTTACAAAATATCTCCCCAATATAAATTTGATCACTACAGCTGCTGCAATAATAATAAGCGAAACTGTGCTATATGACGGTGTCTCCGGATGTATGATACTTTTTACAGATTCTTCCAACGAAGTAATACCTGCATATAGGACAAGGATTGATATGATAAGCGCACTGAAATACTCAATTCTCCCATGCCCAAATGGATGTTTTTTATCCGGCTCTCTGCCAGCCAGCTTTGCCCCCACAATCGTAATAACGCTTGAAGCAGCATCAGACAGGTTATTTACTGCATCCAGTACAATGGCAATAGAATTTGTCAATGTTCCAATGATAATCTTGAATGCTGACAATAAAACATTCATCACAATACCAAGGATGCTGGTTCGCACAATTCTTTTATTTCGATTTTCATTCATCACAATTCCTCCTCCCTGTCTTTGCCCAATCATCAAAATGATTTCTGATACACAGGAATAAAACTTCTCCGCAAAATAGTATACAATTAAATTTTGCAAAATTCAAGAATGAAATCCGCAAGCATTCTCCTGATATCCGGCTTTTCCCATTTTGCGGATTGCTTCTGCCACCTCCTGCAGATTACTGTCCGTAATGCAAATTTAGTATTTTCAGCCGTTTCTCTGTTGCCCCCAAAAAGAAGCCTCGCCACAAAAATCAAGTAAAATCGTTGATTTTTGTGGCGATTTATTTCTTGTATGACCTGAAAATTGAAGTCACAGCTAACTATTTAATTTTAAGATACGAAGCCCATTTTGATATGAAAGGTCTTATTTTTTTACCTTAATGGACTTTTTTTTGCTCCATTTACCCATGACCATTTCTATACCGTCTTCATCCTCAACATACGCACATACTTTTACGTAATATTTTTTGCCCTTTCGGAGATTTTTTAATGTAATTTTCGTATTTGTAGTCACACGTTCTTTTGCATTACGCATATTAGAATTAGTGGAGTATCGGATAATATACCCATCAGCTTCTTCTATATCATTATAGGAAATTTTAATTTTTCTGCTCCGTATGTTTTTCAGCGTTAAACCACTTACTTTTTCAGGTTTTAATAATTCTGCTTCCTCATCTGCACTGGATGTTTCTACTGACGCTTCATCCTCATCCTCAGAGTCAGATTCATCCTGTTTCTCAGCTGCGCTGGATGTTCCCACTGATACTCCATCCTCATCTTCGGAATCAGATTCATCCTGTTCCTCATCTTCACTGGATGCTCCCACTGACACTTCATCTTCCTTTTCGGAGTCAGACACATCCTGTTTTTCATCCGCACTGGATGTTCCTGTTGATACTTCATCTTCCTTTTCGGAATCAGACACATCCTGTTCTTCATCCGCATCCGCTGTATTGTCTGACACTTCTGCATTTTCCTCTACAGTAATTTTGCAGGAAGCTTCTACTCCATTACTTGTACTGGCAATTATATTTGTCGTTCCCTTTCCAACTGCCTGAACAAGACCATCCTCTACAGTAGCTACATTTTCATTTTCACTCTTCCACTCTATGACATCTTCACAGTCCACAGGAGAGAGCTGCACCGTTAACTGTTTTGTTTCTCCTACCGTTAGCGCAGCAGTTTTCTGGCTCATAACCAAGTAACTGCATACTGCATATACGTGTACATCAAATGTTGCTTCTATGCCATTAACAGATGCCGCTGTAATCGTGTAGTCTCCGACCTTTATCCCCATGACAAGTCCCTCTTCATCTACAGATGCCCCAGTTTCATCCGAACTGGTATAAGTAAGACTTGGGTCTGTCGCATCTGTAGGCAGCACTTCACTGGTTAACTGAAGAGTTTGCCCCAGTTCTATTTTTTGTGTATCCGCACTCAGAGTAACTTTTTCTACCGGAATTTCTTTTACTTCCACATCAATCGGGAGGCTGTATCCTCCACAGATAATCTGTACGGTTTGTTTCCCAATCGTCAGGGGATCATAATCCTGAATCATGTTTTCCGTAATAATTAACGTAAGGTCATAACCATCCTCATAAGTAACTTTAATTGTCCCATCTGTAAAATCAATTTCTTCTCCATACAAATAAGTTAGTTTTTGAGGTTCCGTCACCACTGATATATTAGTCGCTTTCGATTGACGGCACGAACGGAGCTGAGGATACTTATAAGCAGAATAAGAATCTATTTCCCATGTCTCGTCAAAATCGAACCCAATAAATGCGCTTTTATTACTAAAACGCGCCGAAGCAATAGAGGTGGCATCTTCCGTATTTGGAGTATAGTCACATCCTTCCTCCACAACAGCACTGCCAGAAAGGAAATAATTATTATTTACATAAATCTCGTATTCATTATTCCCTGAAATGTAACCACAATAATCATTCGTTACATGTAGTTTTCCTGCAAAATAACTTTTTTCAACATATCCAGAGTTATTACATCCTACAATTCCTCCTACTCCATATCCTGCGGAGCAGGAAACTTCTGCAGTGCTATAGCATCCATTTATTTCGCCCCCGCCTTTTTTCCCTACGAGGCCTCCTACGCCATGATAAAACCTCATATACCAATTCGAATTATAATCAGCTTCCATATTATCTTCAAGAATACCTGTCACAAAACAATTATAAATACTGGTGTTATAATACATATATCCTGCTATAGCACCAACTCCCCCACCGTCATCATTATCCTCTCCGGCTGGCCTTATATCACAGTCCACCATGCCTAGATTCATTACCGTTCCATAAAGTTTCGAGAATAAACCTACATAATTTCCTACATCTCCAAAGATATGTAACCCTTTGATTCGATAGCCGTTCCCATTGAAAATACCATAAAAACTTTTCAACGGTGTCCAGCCTGTTTCCCAGGTTCCGCCCTCCTTGGTTTCTTCCGTCAAATCAATGTCGTTCATCAGGATATAGTTTCCCTCCGGATCATTGTCAATGGCAGCCAAATCCTCTGCCGTATAAATTTCCGTATATGTGATTTCCTCATCATCTGTTGTTCCCTTTTTACTGTAGACAGCACTTCTGCTAAACTCACCTGCCTGAGCCATTGCACAGGCATTTCTAACCTGTGTCAGCGGAAGCGCCATCAACACCATCACCAGCGCCATGCCCATACTAATCCATTTTTTTCGATACATATTTTTTCTCCTTTCCATGAATTATTGCATTTTACAGCGATTGTAAAACAGTGCAGTGCAATTTTTTTCTATTTATTCCCATCTAATGATTTTTAACAAAGTCAAATAAAATCACCTATCCGATAACAGAAAATTAATACATGTTTAATTTTCGATGCGAAAAATTTATTAATATTTTTTTATTTGTGATTGTTTTTT
>JAJQGL010000069.1 GCA_021200535.1 Clostridiaceae bacterium
CCAGTGCAGCCTGTTAAAACCAGCCGAACATCTTTCCGGCCCAGTAGATTATCCCCAACACCCAGCTCGAAAAAATCCCATATAAAATCACCGGACCGGCAATCGTAAAAATTTTACAGCCGATGCCAAACACCTGCCCCTCTGCCTGAAATTCGATTGCCGGAGACACAACCGAATTGGCAAATCCGGTAATCGGCACAACCGTTCCCGCACCGGCAAACTGCGCCAGTTTCTGATAAATATTGAATCCTGTCAGAAGAATACTGAGCAGAATCAGAGAAATCGTGCTATAGAAGCCTGCCAGCTCTTTATCCGCCCCCAGATACTGATACCACGCACAAAAAGCTTCTCCAATACAGCAGATAATCCCTCCTGTCACAAATGCTTTCAGGCAGTTCAAAAAGCAGTTGCTCTTGGGCGTCATATTCTCGACATAATCATTGTATTTATCGTTCCTGCTCTGCTCATCCTTTTCCTTTAACACTTCCTCAATCGAAGGATCCGTACTGTTTTTTTCATTCATAATCTTTTTTCCTGCAGCTCCTTTCTTTTTTGTCTGGTACAGCATTCGCAAATAACCGGGCTTTTATGTGCAGCTATCTGCATTCCGCACACCATGCCCGATTTCAATCAGCCGGAGTTTCCCAGAAAATATAATTGGTACAGGCTGCCGAGCGCCTTACCGAGCGCCAGCACAACTACCAAAACAGGAAAACCCATCAAAAGATTCGCTCTCTGACACAAAATCGGCAGCACCTTAAGGGTTTCTGCCAATGCCATAATAAGCGCACCGACAAAGACGCCGGAAAAAAAGCCAAACAAAATAACGCCCGGCATCCCCAGAGGAACCTGTATCTGAAAAATAGACAAAACACACCCTGTAATTCCGCCGAGTGCAATGACTGTCTCCATTTGATAAATATATCTTGCAAGCCCAAGCCTTCCTGCCAGCCGCGGTATCATTCCCAAAACAGAAATAAACGCAAACAGGCCGGCGGCAACTCCAAGCCCTCCGCAAGCTCCAATAACCGCAAGAATTCCATTTTGCAGCATCTTCATGTCCAATCCCCCTACTTGATCGTTTTGCCTTCCCTGTCAGAGTCCTTAATGATTGCCTTATTCATTTCCTCCTGGTAATTGCGCATCTCAATGTGAACCGGCGTCGGATCATTGTGCAGCTTGCTTGTCTTAAAATGATTATAAAACCCTAAGATTCCAACCAAAATCCCGACACAGTAAGCAATTTCCAAAACCGACCCGCTGCTTTTTTTACTTCCGGTAACCAGATAATACACATTGTTAAAAACATCACCCACACTGACATCCGCGTTAAAGGTCATAATCGTAAAAACCGCGCCAATAAAAACAATCAGCGACAATACGACCAGTTTAAAATATTCCATTCCCTTTTTTTGCGGTACAGGCATTTTATATTCTACAATAAAGTCTGTCTCCCCGATATGCTCAATGGCAATATCCGGATATTCCTTTTGAATAAGCTTAAGCATGCTCATGGCTGAGAAAACAATCTTTTCGTTTTTGTCCCCTTTTGCCTTATACAGGGTAATCTCCCCGATCTGCTTTGCCAGCTCTTCATCCGGTGAAGCTATTTCCGCAACATCCTTCAGATAAATTCTGCGGTTCACCACCTGCGCACTCTGCGGAATTTTTAAATATACAATTCTGGATTTCATGCTGCTCTCCCATCTAAACAATCCATATTTTCATCCACTGGCTGTTCTACAATACGGCCATTTGCATACACCTGTTTTTCCCCGGTGCGAAACGCCCAGAAAAACACAGAACAGAGCACAATTACTCCAAGCATGAAAAAAAGCCATACTTTTTTACTTTTCATAAACTGCATCTTTTCGCCTCCATGTTGTGACCGCAGGGAAAAGCTGACGGCGCAAATTGGCGGAGCCTGCGACACCAATTTGGCGCTTGAAAGTTTTTCAAACTTTCAAGCTTTGCCTTCCTTTCCTGATACATTGATAAAATTAGTATGGCTTTTATTTCATTTTTTATTCAGCGTTTTATTTGTTCATGGTTTTATTTGTTTTTTTCAGCATCTTATTTTTGTCCGGCGTTTTTTCAGCGTTTTATTTGTTCAGAGCTTTGCCTGTTTTCTCATGCGCTGCAAAATCTTTTTTTCCAATCTGCTGACCTGCACCTGACTAATTCCAAGACACTTCGCTACCTGCGTCTGTGTCATATCATGAAAATAACGATATTCAATCAGCCGCCGTTCCTCTTCCTCCAATCCATCTAACAGCTGGCGCAAAAGCATATGGTCCAGCAATGCCTCTGTTTCCTGATCCTCTGCTCCCATACAGGCAGCAGCTGCATAGTCAATAATCGAAATGTCTCTGCCATCTGACTGATAAATCACCCGGTAGATCGAATCCACTTCATGGTTTGCCTCCATTGCCATAACAATCTCTTCCCTGGTCAGCTCTGTCGCGACCGCAATTTCATCAATCGTTGCATTTCTTCCAAGCTCCTGGCTAAGATTCTGTGCTGCGCGGTTTACCTTCCAGCCGTTTTCTTTCAGTGTCCGGCTGACCTTAATCATACCGTCATCCCGCAAAAAACGCCGTATCTCCCCTGTTATCATCGGTACTGCATAAGTCGAGAATTTGACATCAAATCCCGTGTCAAAATGATCAATCGCTTTAATCAGCCCAATACAGCCAATCTGAAAAATATCTTCCTGATCATACCCGCGTCCGGCAAAACGTTTCACGATACTCCATACCAGACCGGTATTTTCCTCCACAAGCTGATTTCTCGCCTCCCGGCTTCCTGCACGTGCTTTCTCTAATAAATCGATAAAATCCATTGCACATACCATATTACAGAGTATTATTTCATATCCTGTTCCTTTCCAATCCTTTTTTTCATCAAAACACAGGTTCCTTTCCCCGGCTCTGACGTTACTTCCAGCTGATCCATAAATGCCTCCATAAATGCAAAGCCCATGCCGGAACGCTCCCATTCCGGTTTTGTTGTATACAGCGGTTCCATCGCTTTTTCAATATCTGAAATTCCGACGCCTTTATCCGTGACCACAATCGTCACCTCGCTGCCGTCCAGCCTGCATTCGATTTCAATTTCTCCTTTGTTTTTGCTGTATCCATGGATAATACTATTCGTAACTGCCTCTGAAACTGCTGTTTTGACATCTGCCAGCTCCTCTAAGGTCGGGTCAAGCCTCGTTATGTATGCCGCTACTGCAGTTCTTGCAAATGATTCGTTTTCTGAAACACTTTCAATAATTAATTTCATGACTTTTTTGCTCCTTCCCAGTGCTTTTTTTGCAATCCCTCGATCGCCTCATCCACCGTGTCATATTTTTCTATAATCTGGTATAGTCCCGATAAGCCAAAAATTCGGTTTACCACTTCTCCGACGTTGGTGACAGCCGCTTTTCCGCCCAAAAACATCACCCGCTTATATCTGCCCATGATCAGACCAATCCCAGAGCTGTCCATAAATCCCACATGAGAAAAATCAAATATAATATGCCGGATATTGCCCACCTCAATCAGCCTGTCCGAATAATCCCTCAGATAAGTAACCGCATGATGGTCTAAATCATCAGTAATGTAAATCACCAGACAATTTCCTCTCAGTTCGTAATGAAGCTTTTCACATGTTCCTTCCACTAATCCTTTCACCTCATTTCTGCAGATTCCCATTTTTAGCAGCAAAAAAATGTCGAAAAATGCGGTTCTGCCATTTAACGAAAAATCCCTGCTGCAGTATGTTTCATACTCCAACAGGGGTTTTCTTCTGATTTTTCTGATCTACTCTCCCAATTCCCGCAGACGGCTCTGCGCCTCTGCAACACGATAAGAATCCGGATAATCATTCACTATCTGATTGTAATATTCCTTTGCTGTCTCCGCATCCGATTTCTGCTGATAACAGCGTCCAAGGAAATACATGGCATCTGTATTGTCCTTGTTGTACTTTAATGCCTGTTTTAAAAGCTTAATTGCCTTATCATAATCCTGATTGCCTGCATAAGTGCCCTCGCCATTGTAAGCGTCGCGCCCCTGTTCAAACAATTCCTGTGATGCCTGCTCATAGGTCGCCGCCTTAATCTTTTTATACAATGCCAATGACGTCTCACTTTCCAGCGCATCTTTGTTGACTTTTGCTAAGCTCTTGGCTGCATTGAGCGCGTCATTGTCCAGATAATACTGCATTGCGGTCACAAGATTTTCGTATGATTCCTGAAATCCTGCGCCATCTCCGCTTTCACCCGTCAATTCAGCAATCTCCTGCTGCAGCTCTTCCACCTGCTCCGTCAGTTCTTCATTTTCATTTTCCAATGTAGAGACGTCACTGTCATTGGATGCCTTTTGCTCACTGTATTTGTTAAATTCAGAATTTGCCTGCTCTGACTGCTTTGAGCTGATATGCGGCATAATCAGAAAGCCCATCAGCGCCATGCCGATAACCACACCGACAATCACATTAATAAACGGTAAAACAGAAGGCTTCTCTTCCTTGTATGGAGTAATCGTCTTATACGCATCCGGCTCCACTCTCGGCAATATCTTTCTGCCCTCCATCTGAGGCTTTGCATTGTCAGCCTTTTTGACTGCAGCCTCCCCTTTCAGGTGAATATCTGACAGCTCTTTTAAATAACGGATCGTTGTTGTGTCCGTCACATCAATTTTGCTGACTGAAAGCAAAAGCTTCTTTGCCCGGACACGGTTATCCCGTTTTCCCGTCATCATATACAGCAGTGCCAGCAGTTGTGCCGCGCGGACAAACCGCGGATTTAAATTGACAACCTTTTTTAACTGTATAATCGCCATATCTGCATCGCCATTTCTGGCAGATGCCAGTGCAGAATTGTATTTTTTCAGTGTCTGGTTATATATATCCAGGCGGTTCGGATTTGCCTGCACCTCTCTGATATACATATCCGCATCGTTGTTCTTTGGCTGAAAATGCTTGCTGATAACCCACTCACTCAGTGCGGAGACAATCTCGCCCACCTCAAAGAAAATGAGCCCCAGAAGATTTCTGGCATTCGTATTTTTTTTATTAAATTCCAGGCTTTTCCTCAACGAACAGATTGCACCGGATAAATCCCGCACTTTTGCCTGCTCCAAACCCTTATTGTAATAAACGTTTGACAGACTGATAATTCTGCGGTGGTTTCTCAGGTCCAGTCCGCAGTTACCACACTGATCTTTCACAAAAGCTACTTTTGCATTACATCTCGGACAGTTCATGATTCCTCCACCCACTCTACAGAATTATTGTTTGTATTTTTTTGTTCACCGATAATGGCCTGTAACAGGTCGGTTACATCCGTCATACTGTTTCCGTAAATTGCATCCTCCGCTTTTTCTATATCCAGACTCGGCTGAAACTTTTCTAACTCTGCTTCAAAATCCATTTTACTTTACCTCCATCTTTTCTACAATCACAACTCTTCGCAAATATGGACATTCTACGACATATTGCCGCAAAAAGCAAGTCAGTCATTGCAAAATCTCAATAACTGATCCCTTAGAAACAATCTGCACATTAAATATTTCATCCTGAATGGCTTTCTTCACGCCATTAATATTAATCCTTGTACCCGGATACATCATTTTCTGCACAGTTACCCTCGCTGCATCCGCACGGCTCATCTGATCCATTACCTCCTGCTTGCAGCGTATTTTCTCATTGATCTGTGCTTCCTTCTCCAGCTTTCCGCGGATCAAGAGCCGCTTTTGCTGTTTCCATTCCTCTTTTTCCGTTTTTTTCATCAGCGCCTCCAGCTGTCCAATCCCGGTTACAATCTTTTTCAGCTCTTCTTCCAGCTGTTCCTGCTGTTTTTCAATATCAATCAGCTTTGCCAGTAAATTTTCCTCTGAACCCGCAAAAATCTGCGTCCTGACTTCGGCCATGTTTCCGATAATCGTAGCGCTAATGCAGCGCCCCGCATGCAAAGCTCCGCCAATGATGACCCCAAAGCGGCCGGATACTGTGATGTCGTCCCTTGCCTCAACCGTGCAGTTCATAATCGCATTTGCACAGACATCCCCACCGGACTGGATGGAAACCTGTTCAAAAAATTTGCCGGATACCGAACCGCCCGCCACAATCTTTCCTTTGCCATTGCCCTGCATTCCGTTTTTTAACACGATATCCTTCGCTGCGTACAATTCACACGACTCCACGTAACCGTCTACGATAATCATACCCTTTTTAGATGTAATAACTACCCCGGAAAGCACATTTCCCCTGATGTGAATATCATTTATAAAATTCACGTCGCCTGTGGAATAGGACGCATCCCCGTCAATCAAAAGTTCATTTTCCACCACCAGGCGGTCTCCGTCAAAAGCTGCCCTGCCATCCTCTTTGGCAAAATAGCCCAGGCCATCCTCTGAAACATAAAAACCTCTTCCCTTTAACCGGGCAAGCTCCTTTCCTTTGACGGCAACAAGCGTCTCTCCATGAAGATTAACCCCGTCCCTGCTCTGTGTCGCCGGATGATATACGACAAGCTGCTGATCCATTTCCACCGCCGGAACATTGCCATACGCAGAATAATCGACCGAGCCATCCTTTAATATCTTTGGTCTGGTATCTATATCCGTATCAAATAAAAATTCGAACCAGCCATCTTTTCCGTCCACTGGTTTCTGAGAAGCTGCCACCAGATATTTTTTCTCTGTAACCCTTTCCGAAAGCAGGGTATCTATCATTTTATCATCCAACCCAGTGGTCACTTCCAGATCCTTCAGGCATTGTGCAATCGATTCCTTCGTGTATTCGCCAGATGCATCATGCAGAATCACATATGCCTCCGCTGCATCATCCGAAAATGCAATTTCAAACCCGCCTTTCAGCATATCGTTCTCTCCCATACTACTCACCCCTTTCCCGACCATAATACCGACATTTTTCCTACATTAATTATATAAAAATAACCGTAAGATTGCAAGGAGAGAATGTCGCCAAAAACCGCTGTTTGCAAAAAAAATCTGTTTAGTATATAATAAAGACTGCCACGCGGAGCGTGTGTAGATAACGATCATGAAGCTCTGC
>JAJQGL010000049.1 GCA_021200535.1 Clostridiaceae bacterium
GGTTTCTCTGGCGGAATCAAATGGCACGTAAATGCCTGAAATGCCTTTAAATCCGGGCATTTTCAGAACCATCTCGGAAAGTCTCAGAGAAACGGAAGCACAATTCATTTTACAAAGTGTTAGAACAAATGTTAGAACGCGGCAAATAATAGCAGTTATTTCATTATTCCTTTATCTCCGCTGATTATCTCTCTTATTTATTTATGCGTAGCAGCTAGTCTCATAATATCGGACTCAAAACAGCCTGCACTCGTACATAATTTTTTTACTTCTTTCCAGTTATCACAAACAGCCACTGACATTTCCCGATAAGCCGAGATATTTTTCTTTTTTCCGGGGATGCGTATTCCATGATAATATTTACCCTTAGCAATCATAGTTTCCCACGGATTCTCTACCATTTCAATATTATCCGCTTTATCATACGCTGCCGCAATCCAGGTATCCGTGCTGTCGCATGGGATCACAACACAGGTGTCTTCCAAATCTTTCAGCAAAACCGTTATTAATGACTTTAAATGCTCCTGATAGCCTGCTGCTGAACGTTCATGATCCGCACAAGGCAACGTCAATGGGCAGTCCTGCCTCGCACTTCTTCCCATTGAGTCGCAGTTCAGGGGATTTTGCGTTCCCTTAAGCGCACATACATTAGAATCACACCAGCAATGCGAAATCCGCTCTTTACGGGATACGTCTCCGTCCATCTGGACAATCAGAAAATCCAGTCTGGGCTCAATCTCTTTCATAATCTGTCCCTTTATCAGAGCATTATCCGCGCACCACTTCCAGACTCCTTTCCAGCCATTCCCATATTCACCCATCAGGTTTGGCTCCGGCTGAAGAAGCTTATAGTGGTTATTACTTCCCAGGACATAATCCGTCACAGATTGTAAAAGGATATAATCCGTAGGGCCTTCACAAACAATTCCAACGTTTTTCATAGGAGTTCCGGAACACCTCCCAATCGTCCGCTGATCCAAAGCCTGGAAAGCGGAAGGCCGGTATCAATCAGATTCTGCGAAACCATTATCTGCTGTATCTGTGCAAAACCATCCTTATCCCGGTCTACCGCAAACAGGCGAATGTCATCATTTGCCAGGTTCAGTCCGTCAAGAACCAGAGGATTATGGGTAGTCAAAAATACATGCTTTCCATTCCTGATAATTTGCTCGCAAAATACCTCTATCATCTTTTTTGCCAGCCGCGGATTTAGTGCATGGTCAAAGCTGTCAACTGCAAATATAGATGGGCTCTGTGGATGCATTGCCAGGCAAAGCATAAATAAGACATACAGCGCACCTTCACTTGCGTCATATCCCGTAAATTTCGACGTATTTTTCATAAACCGGTCACTAAACTCAATCACCTGCCGTGTCGTTGGCACGTTTGGATGAATGCTTTTTTTCTTTGGCGCGTCGATCGAAATATCCGATGCCCAGTCAATCATTTCCAGCACATCTTCCATGTAAAGAGACCCAAACATCAGATCTCCGTCCTTTTCTTCTATCAGATCCTGCAAGGCTTCCGCCAAACGTCCGCCATTTAAACCAACCGGTGCCATCTGATTCGTGTCAGGAATAATTCCACGCAACACGGCTGTCCCGGGTTGAAAAATACCATATTTTGAAAAATCAGACGCAATGCTCCGTGCTTCCAGGAGCTCCGGCTTATCATCAATCAGGAAAAAGCCAATATAATTATTCATGGATTGGGAGGAAGCATTGCTTCGACCCCATTTTTTCTCACCATTCTGATACAACGCTTCAGAATGATATTTCCAATACTCGGACTCCTTCGGCGTTGTCAAATGAACGTCGTACTGAAAACAGCTGCCCGTTTTTGTATCTTCCCACTCTAAAGACAGATCAACGGTAGATTTTGCACGCTTTATGCTTTTAAAGGCAGATTTGTACAAATCAGAGGTACTTAAGCGAACTCCCTTCCTCTGCAGGCTCCCAGCATCCACACGGTCGGTCATCGCCGCGCTTAATAATCCTATTCCTTCCAGTATCGTAGACTTACCGGAACCATTGGCACCAATAAACACATTCACTCTTCCCGGCTCAAATGAGGTATTGTATAAAGATTTAAAATTACCGAAACTGATATTCTTCAACTTCACGTACAGGCACCTCCATTCATAGAGGCAGTATAGCATACTCTATTAATTAAATATAGTCTTTTTTTCGATTTTTATTATATCTAATTCGCAGGTAATTACAGCTGCTGTCTCACATTTTTCCTGCTGTCATCTAGAAAGGCAGTGTTCCACTCAGTTCGAAATCCCTGCACAGATTTCCGTCCTCATCCGTATATACTTCGGATGTATTCGCGATTATTCTCAAAAATTCATATTCATCCTAGGAAACCAACATCTCCTGGCCTAATTTTCGCTCAATCTGCTGACGTTTCCTTTCAATCATTTCCAGCGTCTCTACTGCCCCATCTTTCTTTGCCACATTCTCAATGTCCTCCAGAAGAGACAATTGATCAAACAAAAAACCATTATACTCTTTCTCACTGATAGGTAGAATTTGCAAATCGGCAGCTTCTCTTTCTACTATCTCCTCAACTGTATAAAAACACACGATCGCCATCTGATCCGGCGGAAGTATCACCTCAGTCCCCGGAGCTTCCCTGTCCTTTCGGCTCAACAATGTAATATTTTTTCCACTGGCATTCACAATATACAGATAGTCCGTATAGTGCTCATTAAAAACAAAATCAGGCTTCCCTTCGTATGTACCCAAAGATGAGATCAGCCCATATCCCGCATTGCAGTAGCCAAAATTTCTCTCATCAAAATCAACTGCGTATGCGGCCTTCCCGGAGCTGATCTGGTATGTAACCGTAACACCGTCATAATATACTGCAGTACGGTTTGAAGTCTCCGACCATATCTCCCCATTGAAGGTAAGGTCCTGCTGTTTGCAGTTTACCTGCTTGATCGACTGGATAAACGGAGCCTTCCAGTTAAAACCGTTTGAAACGGATGCTTCGCTGATCTGCCCAAATGTGGTTTTGACACCGGCATATCCGGTCGGTATGATCACGAACGAATTCGCGAAGGTAAATATCACTGCACCAAAAACGGCTGCCGCTACGCCGATGGAACGTTTTTGCTGCTGTTTTTTTGCTGTGAGCACTGCGATAAATACAATGCCGCTGATAAATAACCCAATCCCAATGTAAGCTAAAATCGTAGTCATAATCTTTCTCCTTCATTTTGTGTGTTGTAATAGTTGGTCTGATATATCTGTACTCCCTGCAGAAATCTGAATTCTTCTGACGTTACCCTGTCTCGCCTCCTTTTTTGCCAAAAGAAAAAGACTTCTGCTACAAATCGTAACAAAAGTCTTGTTTTTAATCCTACCCGTGCAACGCTGTTGCATTGCAGTCCTGACGGTTCGAAAGCTGTCCAGCCAACTACTCCCTCTTGATGGAACGGAGTCTATCATATTGTTAATTATTTGTCAATATGTATTTCCTAAAAATTCTTATTCTACCTGAATCGTAATCTCCTGTGTTTCACAGTCATCGGCTGAAAAGCTTACCTTGATTTCTCCTGCTTCCTCTCCGGCACGCACCGCAGCAAGAAGGTATCCAATATTAATATGTTCGATTTTTTGATAGATAACGAAAAAAGCAGCTTAAAAAATCGAAAAAAATAGTTTGTCCGACTATATACATAGTCCGGCCAAAATTCTTTTCCGATTGACGCTCTTGATCCGGAACATAATTCTCTGGATGGCTATGATAATAGCGCATTGAATTACAAGAAACTTCTTAACAGTATGCTTGGTGTTGACTGAATTTCGTTCTTCTTGATTTCATAAATTTCCCTGAATCAGGGTGCCTTCCGGAAATGAAGATGCCCTGTATTATGATCTCACAGGGCTATCGGTTCCGGCACCAGGATTATGAGATGATAGATAGCGTTCCGTCAGTTCATCCGTTTTCGCAGATTCTTCGGCTGCAGCACGATCACCTGTGCTCCCAGATCATCCGTGGTCTCTATCTCACTCCCGTCGATTGTCTTCACACTGTCCATAAGTTCCGTAAATTCCGATACTGTCCCGATCACATCATAACCAAAACTGTCTGCAACACTTCTATAATGCATCGGAAGCACGATCCTGGGATTTAACTTGCGGACAAGCTCAGCCGCCTGCTTTGCATCTATCGTAAAATATCCGCCAACCGGAATCATCGCCACATCCAGTCCCTGCAGCTGCTCCATTTGTGCGGGTGTTAATTCACAGCCAAGATCGCCAAAATGCGCGATCCGAGTTTCTCCATCATCAATGATGAAGATCTGATTCGCTCCCCGCTTCGTCCCATGAACCTCGTCATGATAAGTATCGATGGTGCTAACCATAAAGGGAATTCCTGTACGCTCTACCAGTTTCACTCCATCCCGGTAATTGTGGTCCGCGTGCTCATGGCTGCATAAAACCATGTCCGCTATTTCCAGGATACCCGTATATCCCGGTACACTTCCATCTCCGTATGGATCGGTGATGATGGAATAACCGTCCTTTTCTATTCTAAAGCATGAATGCCCAATCCATGTGATCCGCATAACAATCCTCCCAAACAGGTGTCAAAATCCAGATTCATTAATACCCAAAACAATCACAAAGAATAAAAAAACTCTACCGTCCATAAGGGCTGTCAAATTCCCTCTCCGCTTTTTCTACTGCTTCCCCGATCGTCATTCCTGTAAAATACTGTGCATTAAGATACCGGCCGGATTTTTTATCATCTACAAACGCACCGACCACGATCCCCGGGATCGCGCTTTCCGGCGCGTTCGGAGCCTGCGGTCCTCCCAAGTCCGTTCGGCACCAGCCAGGGTCTGTCAGATTGATCATGACATCCGTCCCCTCTAATTTGGAACCCAGATCGATCGTGATCTTATCCAGCGCAGCTTTGCTGGCCGAATATCCCGCCTGTTCCGGCTCCAGGCGAATACCGCTTGTGGTATTAACAACCCTGCCGAAGCCCCGTTCTATCATACGGGGAAGAAAATGATAACAGATCATGGCCGGTGCAACCGTATTGATCAGAAAGCTCTCTGTATAGTCGGAAACCGGAGTACTGTAATAATCCGTCCGGTAGGCAATCTGCAGTCCTGCATTATTCAGCACAATATCAATCTGTGTTACTTTTGCATCAATCTCATCCAGCATTTTCTGCACTTCATCCGGTTTTGAAAGCTCCGCACTGACGGCATATGCCTCTACTCCCAGATTCCTTACTTCAGCAAGAACCTTTTCCGTGTGTGCCAAGTCTCTGCTGTGGAGAACAAGGTTGCATCCCTGTTTTGCCATAAACAGCGCTGAAAGGTATCCTATTCCCCTGCTCGCACCCGTGATGAGCGCCCATCTTCCTTTTACATTGACCATAATAATTTCTCCCAAATTGTTTTTGCTAAAAACAGGCATACCAGATACTCCTTATCCGATATGCCCATTTTAACCATCATTCCTTATTCTCGATAGCAGTTTTTAGATCAGCAGCCGAAAGTCCTTTTTCTTTCATGATGGCGAGGACTTCCTTTAATGCTTCTTCCTCTACCGCTTTTGCCGCAGCAGCATCTAATGCATCAATCTCAGCCTGTATTTCATCTTTCTGTGCTTCCAGCCCGGATATTTTTTCCTGAAGATCGGCTATCTTCTGATCGATTGCCTCGATTTTAGCAAGTGCTATTTCTTTCTTAGATCTGCGCGTACGTTTTTCTGCCATGGGTAAAACCTCCTGATTGTTTTTTATTTGCAGCACAGCTGCTCGTTGACCCTCGAGATTTCCTGCTGCAAGCAGCGCAAATCTCTTCGGGTCACATTATAAAAAATCAGTATAAAAATGTAAAGTGCATTTTATGAATACGCGCTATGGGTTTTATGTCAAGATTTCTCAGAAGCGGCTTTTCTTTTTCTGGCATCCTTTCGTATTGATTCCAGGCATGCTTCCGGAACAGCACCGCTTACACGATAGCTTGCTACTGCCTCACTCATCATGCGAAAGTTGAGCTCCGTCCCTTCGCTATCCGCTACATAATCTGCCACTCGATTCTCATTGATTCCAAAACTTCTGGCTGTCGTAACAGCGTCCATGTTGGCTCCGAGAAAGATAAACTCCCAGTCGTATTTTTCTTTCTGTCTCTCAATCTGGTTTCTGACCATCTGCAGAGAATACTCCCGGCTGGCATTTTCCGCTCCGTCGGTTATGATCACAAACATCACTTTTTCTGCCCGATAATCTTCTGATGTGTTCTTCTGCGCTGTTCCGATTTTATGGATGGTCTTCCCTATCGCATCCAAAAGTGCCGTAGAGCCGCCCACCTGATATTCTTTATCGGTTATCGGTTTTACTGCCCGGATGTCGATCCGGTCATGCAGCAGCTCATATCGGTTATCAAACAATACCGTTGTAATCAGGCATTCTCCATCGAGCGCCTTTTGCTTTTCCAGCATGGAATTGTAGCCGCCGATCGTATCGCTCTCCAGCCCGCCCATAGATCCGCTTTTGTCCAAAATAAATACCAGTTCTGTAAGATTTTTCTTCATTGTCCTGTCCTCCCAAGATATTTGATTTACCGTAGCTGTTCTGCGTTTCCTCAGTTACGATGTACCCATAAAATATCACAGGAGTATCCCGCAATGGTCGCTATCAAAGCGACAACGAAAAATAGCTATTTGCTTCCGAGCAGCGGCTGGTCGTATTCAAAGAGGACCTCATTGATCTGAAAAATATCATAGATGCCGTTTATAATAAAGAATTCCACAATGACGTCGAATTTCTGACTGTGGGACAGTGCATAGCCTGCTCTTTCCAACAGGTCATCTGTTTCTGAAAGAGTAAGCTCCAGTGCGATTGCCAGCGCAAGTATGGTCCGCTTACCGGGAAGATAGCCGTTGCCGCTTCGTATCTTTGAGAAAAGTCGGCGGTCAATGTTTGCCCGCTTGTAAACTTCTGTATCCGTCTTCCCTTTTGAGTCAATCAGGCGAAGCAGTGTATCCGTAAATGGCTCATCCAGATG
>JAJQGL010000097.1 GCA_021200535.1 Clostridiaceae bacterium
GGATGAAACCACCATCTAATTATTTGCACACGTTATTTAAGTACGATGTACTAGGATTATACGAAAGGTGTGGTGCGCACAAATGAGGAAAGAGATAGTAAGCCATAGTGAAAAAGATATATTAAGCGGCTGCATAGGCTTGATGTCAGAGGTTTATCAAAGAATGATTAACTACTTAGATTTTATTGGGGTGGATTTAAATGAGCTGCCAGAAGAAGAAAGACCGGATTTTTATTTTTCATATTTTGAAATCGTACAGGAGCTTTTTCTGATGAAAACAACCCACAGCGGCGGAACGTCTACAATGGAAAAGTGTATGGAACTGGGCGTTGACTGCGGCGAAAATGTTGAATTTAAGCATAATGAGTACGAACCGGATTACTATTAAAATAATAAGGAGTTGAATATAACAATGAAGACAATTGATAATATGATAGGTGATCTCATGGATATGGTAGAGGTCAAGGATGATTGGAAAGTGGATTTTTCAACAGAGGCGAAAAAACTGATTCATGAAATTGCCGAGCAATGTTCAGAAATTGAAATGGTGCAACAGACGAGCGAACAGGCTGAAAAATATGGCGACGGTTTATCTGCCGAACAGGTCTATGCGGATATGATAGTGAAAATAGTAAATGCGCCAACAGGGTTACATATGCGGATGGCGGCCAGAATGTTGATAGTAGTTATTGATAAGAAACTGAAAGAAAGGGGTGATTAAGGTGCTGGTATTGCCAATAAAGAAAAAATGGTTTGATATGATATGTTCTGGAGAGAAAAAGGAGGAGTACAGAGACATTAAACCATATTATCAAGCAAGATTCCAAAACCATCTCTACCCGGAGGGTGACAAAGATATGATAGACATTTTTTTTAGAAATGGCTATGGAAAGTCTGCTCCATCAATTAGGTGCCTATGCGCTTTGCGAAAAGGAACAGGGAAAGAGGAATGGGGAGCAGAGAAAGGCAAAGAGTATTATATCCTTGAGATAAAAAAGATTGTAGAGAGGATCGGGATGAAAGGATGAACAGAAAAGATACAACGCGGTTTCTAAGTCGGCTCTTAGTAAGAGAAAGGCTGAGTGGTCGTGGTAAGTATTGGGCGAGTGAAGTCAGTATCGATTACGGAACGAAGAATGTGAAAAGAGTAGATTTTATGCAGTTTGAACCGGCAGGAGTTATCTATCAGAGTGATATTGAAAAGGGGAAATTCACCTGTTACGAGATAAAAAGCAGCAGAGAAGATACGTTTAGTGGAAACGGGCTTAATTTCCTCGGCGAAAAGAATTACATAGTAACCACAATGGAATGTTATAAAAGCATTCAGCCGGATATGCGAGAGGGTAAACTGTGGAATCATATTAGAGAATGCAATCCAGAGGCCTCTGCACATTTTGGTATTATGGTACCTGTTCCGATGTTTGTTGACCCAACAGACGAATATGTGAATCCTACTAGCTTGGATGGAAGGAGATAATGATGAACATTAAAAAATTTGCGAAGTCTATTAGTGGAAAAGAGTATGGAACACCTCAGTTTACAAAAGAGGAAATACAGATCGCAAAGAATAATAAATGGGTTATTGTTTATGGTGCGTCTGATGATTTAATGGAACTTGATGGATATATTCACGATGAGACTGAAGTTTATGATGGTGGTATAGTACATATTCAACTGCCATATAACCACGAAAGCGGATCCGTTATCGGTGGAGGCGTAGTTGGAAATTATGGTCTGCAAAATGTTATGTCAATTATAGCTAAGTGGTGTGAGGATAAAGATTCCGATGGTAATGTTATTTCGTGGACATATGATACGTCGGTTCCACATGAAGAATTCAATATTTTTGAGGACGGAGAAATATATTGCAGAGGAATAGTGTTTGCTGCCGACTAGGAGGAATGAAGAGAGAAATACTATTTAAGGGCTGGTGCCTGCGCAACGAAAAATGGATAGAGGTGACGGTTATGACCTGTTCTGTATGTGGCAGAGAATTAAAAAGCGCAAAGAGCAAGGAATTAGGATACGGACCAATATGCTACCGAAAAGTATTTGGCTCTGTAAAAAAATTTCATTTTCCATCGAGCGAGCCGGACGTTGCAGACATTCAATATTACGAAGTCCCAGGGCAAATGAGAATCGAAGACTTCCTTCGGACTGATGCGGAATAAAGGAAAAAGGAGAGTGCTTTCGCAACCCTCCCAACAGACAGTTACATTATATCATAATTCGATACGAATTAGAAATAAATTTCAAGGAGGTGCGAAAGCATGGATAGCCAAACAACAGACAACAAGACTTTGGTGGTCTTGACACACGAACAGTTAACGGAGATTTATGAGAATGCGGCTGCTATTGGAGCAAAAGAAGCTTTGAAAATGTTCGAGCAGGAAAGGAAGAAAGAACAGGGAAAGAGAGCAGATCGGCGGTTGCGGAATACTAAGTTGCTGCTTCGCAATTATCATATGCTGAAGGAGCATGCAGAAAATTCAGTATTTGGTAGGACGCAAATGGAGGAATCGGCACTGGATATTTTGGAATCAATGATGTCGTTGTATGATAATGAGGTTATTATCGAGAGTATCAAGCGAAGCGCAACAAGAACAGCGGTAATAGTATCGCATATTGAAACGATGTTTGGGCTGTACGCTGCATATTGTGACAAATCCCCAAACAGGGATGTTGAAATGAGGCGGTATGAGGTTGTATGGGATATGTACATGGCGGAAACTACATTGTCAGCGAAGGAAGTTGCCAAAAAACAGCATATGTCAAAGGAAAATGTCTATGCGGATCTGCGAGTAGCAACCGAAAGACTGACAGCTCTAATATTTGGGGTGGATGGCTTGAAAGTTCAATAAATCCTCCGTCTACAAAAAATTTACATTGCAATTACAATATAAAAGTGTTAGAGTTGTATTCGTAAAATTCTAAATCGAACATCGGAGGAAGTCTGAGACTATCGGACTTCCTTTTTTGTGCAGTTTTTCCGGGAAAGGAGAGAATCAGACACAGGAAAGCATGAAGCTCCTCCAATATAAAGAAAATGGAGGAAAAGCATGAATTATACTTTGGTTGTGCTGTTGACCTATGCAGTAGCAATGCTGGGGGTAACAGTATTTATGACAAAAAAAGAGAGCAATATTGAGAAATTCTGTGTTGGAAATAGGAATACTGGATGGTTGGTTTCGGCATTGAGCATAGCTGCCACATGGATATGGGCACCGGCTTTGTTCACATCAACCGAGAATGCCTACACAAAGGGCTTTGCAGGGCTCTTTTGGTTTCTGGTACCGAATGTGTTGTGTTTGATATTGTTCATTCCTTTTGCAAGGAAGATAAGGGAAGAAATGCCGGAAGGAATTACACTGTCCGGATATATGTACGGTAAATACCATTCAAAAGCTGTTAAAAACACATACCTGTTCCAACTCGGTGCATTGTCTGCATTATCGACAGGGGTGCAACTGTTAGCGGGCAGCAAGATATTAAGTATGCTTACCGGGATACCGTTCGCAGCCATGACAATTATTATGGCTGTTATTGCATTTTCATACTCACAGTTCTCAGGGATAAAGGCCTCAATATTAACAGATGCGGTTCAGATGGTCTTCATGTTGGCCGCCAGTATTGGTTTTGTGGTCTTTGGTGTAAAGAATGGTGGAGGAATGGAAACGTTGATTACGGGTTTAGGAGGAGCCACAGGGGATGCCGGATCATTATTCTCAAAGAGAGGATGGGAAATATTTTTAGGGTTCGGGCTTCCTACAACAATAGGGCTTATCTCGGGTCCGTTTGGAGATCAGTGTTTTTGGCAGAGGGCATTCTGCGTTAGAAAAGACAGAATAGGCAGGGCTTTCTTTGTGGGAGCGTTGCTGTTTGGAATTGTACCATTGTCAATGGGAATACTTGGTTTTATCGGTTCCGGCATGGGATATGTCGCAGCGGATACCGGAATTATCAATTTTGAATTGATAAGCACATTATTCCCAACGTGGGCCCTTATTCCGTTCCTGTTTATGATTGTATCTGGGCTGCTGTCCACGATTGATAGTAATCTATGTGCAATATCATCCCTCACAACAGACATTTTTAAGGAAAAGACACTCGGAAAAACAAAGTTCGCTATGATTTTACTGCTGGCTGTTGGAATTGCTGTTGCAAATATACCAGGATTGACGGTGACACACCTGTTCCTGATGTACGGTACACTAAGAGCTGCAACCTTGCTCCCGACAATATTTACACTAAGAGGAGTAAGACTGAAGCCGCAGGGAGTGGTGGCAGGAATTATTTTGGCTCTTGTAATCGGGTTACCAGTATTTGGATATGGGAACATTCAGGGCATTGCAGCCTATAAGACGGCTGGCAGCCTCCTGACAGTTATCCTTTCGGGGACGGTTGCATTGGCGGTAAGCAGAATGGGAGGCAGAAATCATGGATAATGCACTTGGCAGGAAACAGAGAATTAAAAACTCTGATTGGATAGAAGCACTTGGGAAGATCGAGGAGAAAATAAGCAGAAAAGACCTTGATCAACTGGTGGATAAAACGGTAAAGGAAATCAAAAAGAAGACCAAAGGGAAGAAAGCCGCTTATGCATGGAGCGGTGGAAAGGATTCCCTTGTGCTTGGGGAAATTTGCCGAATGGCGGGAATAACCCCTTGTGTACTTGTGGTCTGTGATTTGGAGTATAAAGAATTTATAGAATGGGTAGAGGCGCATAAACCTCCGGAATTATCTATAATAAACACAGGGCAGGATATGAGCTGGCTGGCAGCCCATCCGCACATGTTATTTCCACAGGACAGCAAATATGCGGCGCAGTGGTTCCATATTGTCCAGCATAGAGGACAAGCGAAGTATTATAAGGAGAACCAGTTGGATATGCTGCTTCTTGGAAGGCGGAGAGCCGACGGAAACTATGTTGGCAAGGGAGATAATATTTACACAAATGGGCAGGGAGTGACGAGATATAGTCCGCTTTCCGACTGGACACACGAGCAACTGCTTGCGTTTATTCATTATCATAACTTGGAACTGCCGCCAATTTATAACTGGAAGAACGGCTATCTCTGCGGTACCCATGCGTGGCCGGCAAGACAATGGACTGGAAGCATAGAGAACGCATGGACAGAAATCTATGAGATAGACAATTCTATCGTGATTGAAGCGGCAGAATATCTTCAGAGTGCAAAAGAATTTATGGAAAAAACACAGAAAAAATAAGTTATTTATTGTTGACAACATTTGCTGCCATTTGCCCGCAAGTGTTGTCTTTTGCTATTTGCAGATAGCGGAGATAGAAAACATACGTCGAATTGCTCCTCCAAAATTTGATTAGGAGGATGCGAACATGGAAGTAATCAAAATGAAATTGGCTGATCTGGTAAAGCCAAAGAAAAACGTCAGGATACACACCGAACAGCAGTTGAAGGAGTTCCAACGCAGTGTAACAATGTTCGGGCAGATACGCCCCATAGTCATTGATGAAAACAATGTAATATTAGCAGGGAATGGTCTGTATGACACTCTTGTTGCAATGGGGAAGGATACCGCAGATGTGTATCAATACAGTAATTTGACTGAAAATCAGAAAAAGAAGTTGATGATTGCAGATAATAAGATTTTCAGTCTAGGAATTGAGAATCTGGAAACTTTAAACAGTTTCTTGGAGGATCTGCAGGGAGATTTAGACATCCCTGGATTTGATGAAGAAATCTTAAAGCAGATGGTATCTGAAGCAGAAGATGTTACAGATAAACTTTCCGAATATGGAACCCTTGACGACGAAGAAATCCGAAGCATCAAAGAAAATGCAGGAAGAAAGGAACAGCGGATACAGAAGATTGAATCAGAGCAGGGGAAAGGGCAGGCAGCACAGGCACCGGCAGTACCTATACAGCAGGAACCGGCTGAGGATAATGAAGACACCGCTGAAATCAAAAAATTCGTTATCTGCCCGAACTGTGGAGAGAAGATATGGCTATAAGGAGATGTCCGGCCAGCATTGATGTTGTAGAGGCAGCGAAGATCAGAATACGAAATGTATTTCGGAATGGTCTGCCGGTATATATGTCTTTTAGCGGTGGAAAAGACAGTTTATGCCTGTCGCAGCTTGTGCTGAATCTGATACAGGCAGGAGAAATCAATCCGGCACAGTTGACTGTGCAATTTATTGACGAAGAAGCCATATTCCCTTGCATGGATGAAAAAGTAAGGGAGTGGCGAAAAAAATTTATGTTAGTTGGAGCAAAGTTTGAGTGGTTCTGCCTTGAAGTGAAACACTACAACTGCTTTAATGAACTGTCCAACGATGAAACATTTATTTGTTGGGACAGATATAAGAAGGATGTTTGGGTAAGGCAACCTCCATCATTTGCAATCAGGAGCCACCCGCTGCTAAGACCTCGAACGGATGCATATCAGGATTTCCTTCCGAGGGTTTGTTCTGATGGCGTAACGATTACAGGGATAAGAACAGCGGAATCAGTTCAGCGTTTACAGAATGTAGCAACCATGCTGAAAGCAGGGAAAACCGCAACAAATAAACACCAGGTATTCCCTATATATGACTGGACCAATAATGATGTGTGGCTGTATCTTCTTCAAGAAAAGGTGGATATACCAGAAATTTATCTGTTCCTGTGGCAATCAGGCACACGAAAGGGGCAATTGAGAGTGTCGCAATTCTTTTCTATTGATACTGCCAAGAGCCTTGTGAAAATGAATGAGTATTATCCGGACCTCATGGAAAGAATAGTCCGCCGGGAGCCTAACGCATATCTTGCAGCACTATATTGGGATAGCGAGATGTTTGGAAGGAATACCGCAGCAAGAAAGCAAAATGAAAAGGGAGAGGCTGAAAAAGATTACAAGGCAGCCCTGTTGGAATTGTTTTCGGATATGACCGGCAATTTCCAGACGAAGCATAAACGGTATGTTGCAGAAAGATACCGTAATTTTTTTATGAGTGTATCAGCAATCGCAGATAATAAGGACTGCAAAGCAATTTATGAAGGACTGATTTCAGGAGATCCAAAGCTGCGTTCATACCGAGCGTTGTATCAAAGGATTTATGGAAAGTATATCGCCGAGGCAAAAAAGAAGGAGGGATTACAGGATGGATAATATTATGGCACCTTTATCTACGCTCCAATGGATAGACAGAAATAAGGTAAAACCAAATGATTACAACCCAAATAAAGTTTCAAAGCAAAATTTAGAATTGCTGAAACAGTCAATTATGACAAACGGATGGACATTACCGATTGTGGTTCGTCCTGATTATACGATTATCGACGGATTTCATCGTTGGAGTGTTGCAGGAGAGGAACCGCTGCTTTCTATGCTGGGAGGCAAGGTGCCTGTTGTCATTGTTGATCATAAGGACAGGTCAGAGGATATGTACGGAACTGTTACTCACAATAGAGCAAGAGGTACACATTTACTTGGCCCTATGAAAGCAATTATAAAAGAACTGCTCGATAATGGAAAATCCATTGAAGAAATTGGAAAACAGCTTGGTATGAGACCGGAAGAAATATTTCGCTTGTCGGACTTTTCCAAAGAAGACTTCCTGCGAATGATGATTAAACCAAATGTGAGTTTCTCAAAAGCAGAGTTTATAACGAAGATTTAATGTTTTAACATAGCATATTCGCAAGCAATACACACGAGGGGACGTATGCCTCCTCTCTTGCGTTTGCACGAAATACAAAACGAATAGAAGGAAGGTGGTGATATGCCGAGGGCACCAAGCGAAAAAATGATTGAAGCCGAAAAACTGTTCAATGAAGGAATGGCAATGGTGGAAATCGCAAAGAAATTAGGAATATCTGCAGGAACTGTCCGTAGTTGGAAAAACAGATACGGATGGGGAGACAAGTCAAAAAAAAACAAATGCAACGTTGCAAAAAAAACAGGCAAGAAAAATGCAACGTTGCAAAAGAAAAAACGTGGCGGGCAGCCGGGAAATAAGAATGCAAAAGGGGGCGCTGGCAATCCCAACCCCAAGCAGAGGATACCGCCCGGTGCGGCATTAAAACATGGTGGCTATGTGCCGGTATTTCTCGATGCCTTAGACGAGGATGAGCAGGAACTTATTGCAACTGTTCCAGAAGATACGGAGCAGCAGCTCATGGAGCAGATACAGCTTTTTTCTATCCGCGAGCGAAGGATACTGAAAGCAATCAATAAATATCGGAATCAAAACGGAGATGTTGCGGTTGCTGATGTTACAAGGTTTGAGGACAAGAGAACATTTAAGGATGAGGAGGAAGAGGAGGAATATAACAGGCGCCGGAAAGAAAAGGTTGACAACGGAGATATTCTTCCGGGTAAGTCCTATAATATGCAGACGCACACAACCAATAAGGATATGGTTATAGCGAGGCTTGAGCAGGAACTTTCTACAATCCAAAGCAAGAAGACAAAGGCTATTGAAGCATTGTCGAAATATCGTATGGAGAAAGCAAGGCTTGAAAGTGAAAGCGCTGGAAATGATGCGGTTGACGATTGGATTGCAGCCGTTCTGGGAGAGGATGTGAGCGATTATGAATAAGAATTCGCGAGAATTAAGAAAGAAATTCTTCCGGAAGAAAATACCTGTTTATAGAAAAAATCCTGTATTGTTCGCGTGTGAAGTGTTGTTATTTGAGCCTGATGATTGGCAGAAAAAAGCATTGATGGACTTGGCAAAAAATCCAAAGGTAGCAATAAAGTCCGGACAAGGTGTTGGAAAGACGGGATTAGAGGCTGTGGCATTATTGTGGTTTTTATGCTGTTATCCGTATCCGAGAATCGTTGCAACAGCACCGACAAAACAGCAGCTGCATGATGTGTTGTGGTCCGAGGTAAGCAAATGGATGAGCAAGTCCCCTTTGCTCTCAGATATCCTTAAATGGACGAAGACTTATATTTATATGGTTGGCAATGAAAAGCGTTGGTTCGCAGTAGCAAGGACTGCTACGAAGCCGGAGAATATGCAAGGCTTCCATGAGGATAATATGCTTTTTATTGTGGACGAGGCTTCAGGCGTTGCCGATCCAATCATGGAAGCGGTACTCGGCACATTGTCTGGCGAAAATAATAAACTGTTGATGTGCGGGAACCCAACTAGAACTTCCGGCACTTTTTTTGATGCTTTTAATGCTGACAGGGCTATTTATAAGTGTCACACCGTATCTTCTGCAGATAGTTCAAGAACAAATAAAGAGAACATTCAATCTCTTATAAGGAAATACGGCAGGGAAAGCAATGTTGTGCTGGTTCGTGTATTCGGAGAGTTTCCTAAGCAGGAAGATGATGTGTTTATTATGCTTTCGCTTGTAGAACATTGCTGCATGCTTGATTTGCCGGAAGACGCTTCAATCAAGAGAATATCTTTTGGAGTGGATGTGGCGAGGTATGGCTCGGATGAAACAGTTATTGCATTGAATGTAGGCGGAAATATAACAATACCAGTTGCATTTAGGGGGCAAAGCCTTATGACAACGGCAGGAAAGATAGTGCAGTTGTACCGGAAAGTTATTATTGATTATCCAGGATATAGAGGTAAGATATTTGTCAACATCGATGATTGCGGTCTTGGCGGTGGAGTTACGGACCGGTTGGAAGAAGTGAAGCAGGAGGAAAAGCTGAATCGAATGGTAATTGTTCCTGTGAATGCTGCCGGCAAGGTTCCGGAGGAAACGGTTGGCGATGGAAAGCAGCGAGCGTGCGACATCTATGACAACATGACAACTTACCTGTGGGGTACAGTTAAGGATTTGTTGATTGCAGAGGAATTGAGCTTGCAAAATGATAATGAGATGGTGGCTCAGTTTTCATGCAGAAAATACAGATTAACGAGCAGAGGGAAGATGCTGCTTGAGAGTAAAGAGGAAATGAAGAAAAGAGGAATTGATTCTCCAGACAGGGCGGATGCGGTTTCTCTGTCTTGCTATGAAAGAAAGATATTCAACATTGGAAGTCTAGTAGATTAGGAGGTGAGGAAATGCAGGATAATGTAAAAGAACAGGAAAGAGAGCAGAGGGTAGACGGATATAAGAATCTTATGAATAAGTACGGTACTTCGGACGATGTATCAGAACAGTATCGTTTTGAAAGCGACGAACCTGTGACGGATGTGGAACTCACCCTTAACTATGAGGAAAACGGTCTATTTTCAAAAATTATAGACATACCGGCAGATGATGCAGTCAGTAGCGGTTTTGATTACGGACTGAATGATGTTGATATGAAAAATTTTATCAATGATTCATTGGATGAACTGGATTTTGAAGGAAAAGCCTCCGAAGCTATCAAATGGTCGCGGCTTTATGGCGGTGCCTTAATGGTGATGATTATCGATGATGGAAACGAAATGGAGGATCCGGTTGATTGGGATTCAATTAGAGGAATTGATGAACTGCTTGTATTTGAAAGACCATTGGTAACACCGGATTACAACAGCATATATAATCATAAGCCAAAAGACAGAAAGTGGTCAAAATTTGGTATGCCGGAGTATTATGATATTTCCCCAATCTATGGCAGCCCTTTCAGGGTTCACGAAAGCAGGTGCCTTCTTTTTCAAAATGGGAAATTGCCGCAGTCAAGTTCACGAACGGAATATCGCTTTTTTGGTATGCCGGAGTATACAAGGATACATAAAGCTTTACAGGAAACAATCACATCTCATGGAAATGGAGTGAAACTGCTCGACCGGGCTGTGCAGGCAATATACAAGATGAATGACCTCGCACAGCTCTTAGAAACGGAGGAAGGGGAGGATATTGTTCTCCGCCGTCTGCGTATTATTGATATGGCAAAGGGAATCATAAACAGCATAGCCATAGATGCGAACGGAGAAGATTATGATTATAAGACGGTTACATTTTCCGGTGTAAAGGATATTATTGACGCAACATGCAATATGCTTTCTGCAGTTACAAATATACCTCAGACTAAACTGTTTGGTCGCTCACCTGCCGGTGAAAATGCGACAGGCGAAGGAGATATGGAAAATTACTACGATTTCGTAGGAAAAATACAGAAACTCAATCTCAAAAAGAACCTTGGCACTTTGATAGACATTATCCTTATTGTTGGAAAGTACAAAGGGAAGTTTGAGGAAATTCCGGATTATGTCTTGAAGTTCAATCCATTGTGGAATCTTAGCGAAGCCGAACAGGCGGGAGTGGATCAGACAAAGGCGGCAACTGAACTTACAAAAGCGCAGACGGCGCAAGTGTATGTAGACATGCAAGCCCTAGATGCTTCCGAGGTTAGAAAGCGGCTTGCTGAAAATGGAGAATTTACAGTTAATGATATTTTGGATGAGGAAGAAGACTGGAATGACATTCAGGAGGAAGACGAACCAAATGGAGAGGAATCTGTTGAAACATCCGGTACGGCTTTAACAGCAGAGATGCGCACTCCATCACCGCAGGAAGATATGAAAATGGATGATATAGCACCGACGGGCTGCGGTGTGTTAGTCATCAAAGATGGGGAAATCCTTGTCGGAGAAAGAAAAGACAGCGGGCTTCTTTGCGGTCCTGGTGGTCACATTGAATTAGGGGAAACGCCAGAGGATGCGGCTATTAGAGAAACTAGGGAGGAATTCGGTATCAATATTGCAGAAACAATTCCGCTGACAATTATTTCCGGCATGCCGGAAGAGTATTGCCCGTCACAGATATTTCTCTGTACAGAATTTTATGGGACACCAATTGCTTTTAATACCGAAATGGAAAATGCGAGGTTTGAACCGGTTACGGACATTCTGAAAAAGCAGATGTTTTTACCGTTTGAATTATCCATAAGGGAATTGCTTAACGTGCTTCATAATATCAATCGCGATATTGTCAATGAGGATGATTGGGTTACAGTTAACGGGCAGCATATAGAAGTAAATGAAAACGGAGAACAGATCGGAGGAAATCCAAAAGTTCTCGGAAAAGAAAGTGTTGCAAATTCAAGTGGATCTGGTAATATGGAGATACCGAAAGATAGTAACGGTAAATCCTACTCAAAGCCGGCTGCAGACAATGTATCGCCGAAAGAAGCCGCAAAAGTAGGACATGAAATAAATAATGTGTATCACACAAGATTCAAGGGTAAAAGAAGGGGCGTAATTACAACATATAACCCAGATGATGACAGGGCTTATGATTATAAATTTGAAAGTCATGGCTTTGATGAATACAACATATTCTCCAAAATAGAAAATGAAAGGTAGTGATATGAGATGGATGAGCAGATAAAAGAAGCATTGAGAAATATTTCCGATTCCTATGAGGACTTTGTAAATTGTTATTCCAAAGATTTGAAAGGGAATGAGGAAAAACAAAGAAAACTATTAGATTATCTGAAGAACAATCCCAATGCACAGACGGACGATGTTATGGAGTATGTAGATGATGTTCTGATGGCAAATTGAATAATTGTGGCACACGGGAGCTTTACAAGTAAGTAAGGCTCTTTTCTTTTGCCCTGTAGTGCCGCTAATCGTGGCTCTGTGGGGCTTTTTTATATTTGCCAGTCAAACGAACGAGAGCAACTGTAAATCTTGATTTTGAGGCAATGAGAGAAGGTGATAGTTTGGATGAAACGTTCAGAAAGGAAATCGTTAGGGAAGAATTAAAACGAAAACACAAAGGGAAAAAGATAATTCCGGCAAGATACCGGATGAAGTTTCCTGATAGTGCCGAACGGGAATACATTAGGCTTGCCAACGAGTATATGGCAATCGAAAAGAGCGTTTTGCTGAAATATATTCCTGAATTGAAAAAAATATTGAATGAGGGTACAGAATACAATACCGATTCAAAAAAAGACAATGAAAGGAAAAGGAAAATAGCGAGATTTTCCACCATTGACAATACTATTGTTCGGCTTGGGATTCTTTTTGACAGCATTCAAAAGGAACTAGATTCCGCCTTTGGCTTGTATGACTTGAAGCGCAGCATAAGCAAAATCGCAGCGCTGGATCATAAACTGACGATTGCCGAGTGGAAAAAAACGGTCAGTAAAACACTTGGAATTAACATTCTGGAAGATTATTATTCCGGGGACTTTTACAAAGAGATGATGGAAAAGTGGGTGTCGGCCAATGTTGATTTGATAAAGACTGTTCCAAGGGAATCGCTTGGAAAACTGAAAGAAAAGGTTTATTCGGATTATATGAATGGTCGAAGCACCACGAATATTGTTAAGGAACTTCAGCGTCAGTATGGAATGGACAAAAGACATGCACAGCTGATAGCCAGAGATCAGACGGCGAAACTCAATGCAGATATAACGCAGAGCCAGCAGAAAGACGCCGGAGTATCAAAATATAAGTGGTCTACCGTTGGGGATGGCAGGGTGCGTGATAGTCACGATATCCTTGATGGTGAGATATTCAGTTGGGACGATCCGCCGGAAACAGACGATGGAAGACGGTGTCACCCTGGAGAAGATTATCAATGCCGGTGCTGCGCAATTCCGGTATTTGATATAGACGAACTGGATTTACCAGTATGAAAGGATGTGGTCACATTGAAAAAGTAAGGAGGTGTGCAGAATGAAACTGCAGAGAATTGACAGTATTTCCATTGATAATACTTATTACACAGAAGAAGGCTACTTGGTAGATCACCCGATTGTGACTACCTGTGGCATATTTGAGTATAAGAATAATGATGGGAGTATAAGGAGGGAACTCCGTCTGCCTGAAGATGTCTTCGATGCTAAGTCATTGGAGAGTTATAAGGGTAAACCGATTATCATCACGCACGATGCTGGCGAGGTAGATAAAAATAATGTTCACCGCGAACAGATTGGCACAATTATGAGTAAAGGGTACCGCGATGGCGATAATGTCCGCTGCGAAATTATTATTCACGATACCAATGCCCTGGAAAGATGCGGTTTAAAAGAACTATCCCTCGGATACAGTCTTGATACTGATGATACTCCCGGTGTATACAGGGGAGAAAAATATGATTGTATACAGAAAAATATTGAAATCAATCATCTTGCCCTCGTAGGAGAAGCGAGAGCTGGAGAAAGTGCCCGCTTGAATATTGACGGCAAAGATGAAGATGTACAAATTTTAAAAGGAGGCATGGCAATTATGTACAAACCAAATGCAAAAGGTCGCAGAGCAGACGATGGCGCAGAACTTTCACCAGAGGAGATGGAGGCTGCTATTGCATTGTTCAAGGCTCAGCAGGCGGCAAGTCAGGCAACTGGCGAGGAAACAGATGGCGAGGTTGAAGAAGCATCCGGCGAGGAGCAGTCCGAAGAAAAAAGCCCGGTGGAGCAGGTCAGAGAAAACATTGACCGCAGGGATTCTGAGGGTGAAGAAATGACACCGGAGGATATTATTGCAGAGCAGAAAGCAGATCTTGATACTCTCTTAGAGGAAATCGATAAATTGCAGGCTACTAGCGATATGAATGGTGACGATGAAAAGGATTCCCCGGCAGATGAGAATGCGGAACCATTAGGGGATGAGAATACTGATTCTGAGGAAGAAAGTGGCGAGGCAGCAGAAGAAGATAAAGGGGTAAACATGGATTCTGTTGATAGAATTATTCAGGCTCGTTTAGATGTATGCCGCATGGCAGATAAACTTCATCTTGACGGTGTTGAAAAACTCTCTGTAAAAGAGGGAAGAAAACAGGTTATTAAGGCTGTCAATCCGAAAATTAACCTTGACGGAAAGAGTGACAGCTATATCAATGCCGCTTATGATATTGCGAAACAATCCTATAGAGAGAGAAAAAGCACCGACGATCAGCGCAAAAAAATCGCAACTGACAAAGTTCGCAGGGATGCGAAAGAAGAAAGTAATTCTATCGTTGCCCGTAAGAACATGATTTCAAAAATGACAGGAGGTAAGAAATAATGAGTATGGCAGCACAGACAAGTTATAATTTTGGCTTTCCCAAAGGGGTAGCCGGCGGGCTGTTCGATTTATCAGCTCATGAAGTATCTACAAGGCAGGCGGAAGGAGACGATATTTCCTTTGGCATTGGTGTTGTTGTCGGCACAAATGCAGGAACCGATGTGACAATTCCAACATCAGCGTCAACCGCCAGCGATTTTGAGGGAGTTGTGGTTCATAATTCCGTCATGGTTGAAATGGATATGAATAATCATGTATCCATTGATGATAAGCGCACCGTTGGTTGTTTACACCATGGAAAAATCTGGGTAAAGACCGGAGAAAGCGCAGCACCGGCATATAAAGAAGCGGTATATCTGATTACTGACGGAGAGGAAGCAGGCATGTTTACCACTTCCGAAGATGTTGCAACCAAGGTGGCTGTGAATGCGGTATTCCTTGGAGAAACTGATGATGGAATCGCTAACGCAGAGTTCTTTCCTGCTGGCGTAAAATCTGAATAAGGAGGGACACATTGATGAAAGAATTTAACATGGATGATTACAACGCATTAAAAGGCTCTACTTTGGTTAAGGGACTTGCGGGGAGTGAGCAGCTCCGCTTTGACAGCGTTGAATCCGCAACAGTATTTTTTGCTCGCGAATTGGATCAGGTCAAAACAAAGACCTATGATAAGCAGTATCCGGAACTTTCGGCTTTGGCATATTTTCCGATTACCTCTGAAGTGAATGAAGGAGCCGAAACCACTACTTACTACAGCTATGATATTACGGGCATGGCTGCGATTATTAACAATTATGCAACCGATCTTCCGAGAGTTGATGTGCAGGGAGAGTCTCATACTGCTTCTATTAAATCCATTGGTGACAGCTACGGATATAACGTGCAGGAAATGAGAGCATCCCGCATGGCTGGGAAGTCCTTAGATGCAAGAAAGGGCGCAGCAGCAAGAAGGGCGTCGGATTACATGGTAAATAAGATTGCATTTGCAGGAGACGAGAAGCATAATCTTATCGGAATTTTCTCGGAAGATAATGACATTCCCCTTTATACGCTTTCGGAGGTAGAGGTAGATGGGGTAACGTATACTGACTGGGAACATAAGACAGCAGATCAGATTTTGGAAGATATAAATGGAATGCAGAAGTTTATTGATAAAATTACCATGTCAATCGAGAAGCCGGATACGCTGGCTCTTCCTGCATACGTTTACATGGATTTGGCAACCAGAAGAATTCCTGATACGGAAACTACGGTTCTTAGTTTCATTAAGGAACATGCACCGTATTTGAAAAATTTTGAAAGCATGGCAGAATTGCAGGATACGGCAACAGATATCAATACATCCGGAAAGAATGTGGCGTTTATGTACACGAAGGATGCGGAAAAATTCAGTTTGGAGATTCCGCTTCCGTTCTATCAGTATCCTTTACAGGTAGAGAAACTGGAAACAGAGATACCATGCGAAACCAGAACAGCAGGTCTCATTATTTATTATCCGCTGTCCATGCTGCTGGCATATGGAATTTAGGAGGTAGACAGATGAAGATTATCAACAAGTCAAGAAAGATTATTGGAATTAACGGGGAAGCACTTCTTCCTGGCGCAACAGTAGAATTGTCGGATGGTGCCGGAAACCATCCGGTTATTGCTGATTATATCAAAAAGGGAATTCTTGCTGATGCAGAGAAAACCTCTGATGTGGCGGAAAGTGAAAGTATCAGCGATTTTGAGAGAGCCAAGATTGCGGAAGAAGCGATTGCCCAGTATAAGAAAGAGCAGGAAGAACTTTTGGCGGCTCAGGCAGCCAAGGAGGATGAAATCAAGGAGGTGCAGTCTATGAAAAAGGCAGACCTCCAGACAAAGGCTGTCGGTATGGGACTTGAAGTAAACGATGATGATACCGTCGATACTTTAAGGGAGAAAATCATAGCTGCCATTGGATAATAGGAGGTGGCTGCCATGGAGGCTTTTGATATTATAAGAGCTACAATGGAAGAATTTGCCGATATTCCGGACGATACAGTAAACATTTTTATATCTCTTGCAGAGCCGCTTATCAGTAAAAAGAGATTTGGCAAACTGTATCAAAAGGCGCTTGCTTATTTGGCTGCACATAAAATGAAACTGTCAGGCTTAGGAAATACAATTGGAACAGGAGCGATTGGGGACACTATTGGATTATCTTCCGTATCGGAAGGTGAAACATCGGTGTCCTTTTCTAATAGCCAGACAGAGAATACCGTTACAGATTCAGAATTTGGACTGACGGTATATGGAATGCAGTATCTCCAACTTAGGAAACGCTGCATTGTCACAATTGTGTCTGCCGGTGTGGATTATGGCGGTTAATGTCAGGGATACGGTAACTGCAGAGGGAAAAAAATTTGAAAAATTGCTAAAGGACCTTGGAAATTTGGAGGTACGGATAGGCATACAGCAAGGAGAAACCAACGATGAAGGTGTTGATTTGGTGGACATAGCCATGTTCAACGAACTTGGCACAATTCACATACCGTCAAGACCTTTTTTACGTGACAGCGTGGATGCCAATGCGGATCAGATAAACACCTTTTTGCAGTCCATGAAACAGGAACTTTTAAAGGGCGGCTCGGCAGAAAGTGTTTTAAAGAAAATAGGTACGTTTCAGAAAGGGCTTATTCAGGAGCAGATTGTAAATGGAAATTTTGAACCAAATAAAGAAGCAACAATCAAAAAGAAAGGTTCCGATACTCCGCTTGTGGATACAGGTCGCATGAGACAATCCATTAACTATGTTATACAGGAGAAAGGAGGATCTGACTAATGCCATTCTTTGGAAGAAATTACACATTAAGAAGATATGGAGAGGATACCGTTGTAAATGGTTATCCGGTTGCCGAATATGAGGATATTTCGGTAGTGCTTGATGTACAGACATTGTCTGATGATGAAGTAATCGAAACTGGAGGCAGCAGGGATAGGATGATGCTAAAGACTTTCGGTGATTTTCCTATTCGTTGTTCAAAGCAGGAGGATGGCGTTAGATCAGACCAGTTGCTGTATGAGGGAAGGTGGTTTGAATGTATGTCCTCGCGGTTAAGTGAGAACACATTGATAAAGCATTGGACCTCGACGTTTGAATTGATACCGGTAAGCCAAAATCCGGCACCGACGGAAACGGAGGAATCTTAATTGACATTCGGAGAAGTGAAGCAGCTGCTTTATGAAATGGTTGTAATGTATCATTCGGGGGCAATGGTAGTGTGGGAAAAAACAAAAGGCGTGACACCAAAGCCACCGTACATAACCCTCGGCTACAGTAATCTGAACCGTTCGGGATTTCCTTTGTTGGATGATGATGGAGAATGTAGATATTATAATTATTCCTTCACATTTGAAATCAATTTGTACACCGTAGGAAAAGAAATACAGGTGACAGGCGGCGGAACGGCATATGAAAATACGGCTGTCGAAGATATGGAGGAATTTATACGTTTTCTTGATTCCGATGGAATGACAGACCGGTTAGTAGAAAAAGATGTAACTATTGTAATGAACCCGCCCATAAGAGATTTATCAGAACTGATTGGTGACACAAAATTCAATTATCGTTCTATGGCAGAATTTACAGTAACATTTGCAGGGACTGCTAGTGGAACATATGGAGTGGCTGACAGTACAGTTCCTAATTCGAGCGGCGGTGGAATGGAAGAATTCGCAGAGGTTGAGACCTATGCGATTGATGAAGTTATTATTAAGGAGGAAACAGACGATGGCGATTAAAAACAATCTTGATGAAATTGTAAATGTCGATATCGAAATTTCTACACCTGCTTCTACAGACGAAAGCTTTAGCAACATTTTGTTTGTTGTGGAGGCTCCGGATGGCGAGGCAACGGAAGAAATCGGCAGTTCGGTAATCGCAATTTCGCAGGCGGCTGATTTGAACGATTATGGTTTTTCGTCAAAACATCAGGCCTATATTATGGCGACGGTGGCGTATTCACAATCCCCGGAGCCGGATACAATCTATGTAGTCGTAAGACAGGAAGAGGACGGCGAAGATAGTGAAACGGCATATGAAAGCATGACAACAGTATTAAACAGGGCTCTTGAAGCCGGTGGCTGGTATGGCATTGCTTTATCTAAGACGTTCCTTAATGCAGCAGATCTTGAGGAAGCAATCAAGTGGACCGAGGCAAATAATAAACTGTTTGGATTTTCATTTACGGACAGTGAATTGCCTGTTACAACGACCAATTACTTCCGGAGTTTTGCGGTATATGGTGGAGATGTGCCGGATGTAGAAGTAATCCCAGACGAGAATTATTACATTTCCCTTGCCATGATGGCGAAGTGTTTTGGCTATGATCCTGGCAGCGAAACATGGGCGTTAAAGACTTTAGCAGGAGTATATCCTTGCAAACTTTCATCAACCATGAAGACCTATTGTGATAGTAATAATATTACCTACTTTACGACATATGCAAGTAAAAACATTACCAGTTCAATGGGCGGTAAAGTTCTTGGCGACGAATGGATTGATACAATTCGTTTTAGAGATTGGCTGAAAAATGATATGCAGGAACGTGTATTTAATCTGTTGGTTCTCAATCAGAAGATTCCGTTTACAGATGATGGAATAACCAGCGTTGAAGGAAAAATGGAGGAATCATTAAAGGCAGGTCAGGATGTTGGGGGAATTGCACCGACGGAATACGACGATGATGATAATGAAATTCCGGGATATACAATTACTGTTCCGAAGTCTGCAGATTTAACAGATACGCAGAAAGCATCCAGACAACTCACAGGTTGCAAATTTACAGCGAAACTGGCCGGAGCAATTCAGGCAGTAGATATCAGCGGCAACCTTATATATGCATAATGGAGGTGAATACAAATGCGAGTAACAACTTATAATCCTAAAAAGGTTTCTCTTGCTTTAGGTAATCATATTGCAAGTGGCTTCGCCGACGATAGTTTTATTGCTATTGAGCCGGCTGGCGATGGAAACAGTTACGTGGCAGGAGCAGACGGAGAAGTGTGTGTCAGCGTAGATCCGTCTTCTCTTTATACAATAAAGGTTTCATTGCTCCAAAATTCCAAGACAAATGCATATCTTAAGAAAATGTATGAAAAAATGAAGTCTTCCGGGAATGGATTTTTCGGAGTTACAGTTAAGGATTTGGTCGGTAATGAAAAATTCAGTGCTTCTACTGCATGGGTAACAAAATTGGCATCTAAGACTTATGGGAAAGCGCAGAACAACAGAGAATGGGAAATTGTTGTGGCTGATGGCGTTGAGAGTTAGGAGGTAACACATGGCACGATTAAGACAGACAGAGCCGAAGCAAGAAACTATCGGAGAATATAATTTCTATATCAAACCTTTTCCGGCTATGGTAGCCGCAAATTTAACAGGAGACTTAGCCTCTTTGCTCACTCCTTTGCTTGCAGCGCTTTTGCCGCTTGTGGGCAATGATACAAAGGAAGGTGAAGAAGATGGCGGGCTTTTGGATATAGATGTAGATCAGGCGGCTGCTTCTATGGCTAAAAGCATGGAGGGTTTCTCCGGAAAGCGAGTAGAAGCTATGATGAAGAAACTGCTCGTTACATACAAGAATGTGGCGGTAGAAATTCCTGAGTTAGATGAAGATGATACGCCAACAGGAGAGTATGAGCAGGAAATTCTTGATATGGATCTTGTAAATGAACTTTTTTGCGGAGAGGTACAGGATATGTTTATCCTTGCGTTTTATGTAATTCGTTTGAATTTCAATGGTTTTTTCAAGAAAATCGCCGGCCAATTTGGAAAGGCAGGCGAGGGATTAGCGAGGAAGACGAGGCAGATATTGTAAAATACGGTACGCTGGACGCATCACAATTTTCGGAGTTGGAACTCCGGATGTACATATTGATTAAAGCAAAAATAGCTTCAAAGTTCGAGTTAGAGGAGTATTACACCTTAGACGAGGCCTTGAAGCTATATGCGTTATATCAGATGGATTTAGATATCCAACGTGGGAAAGATGAAGAATTAAGAGAGAGGAGGAAAGACAGTTGACCATACGAGATATTGCGGTGGCTTTCGGGTTTGATATAGATCAGAAAAGCGTGAATACTGCAGAGAAAACTATTAAGGACATAAAAAGTTTTGCTACGAAGGCTCTAGGGGCTATTGGGATAGGTTTTTCCTTCTCTGCCTTGAATTCCATTGCGGAAGAATTCAATGGCATAAATGACGAAATTAAAGCTGCTACAAAGGAAATGGGCGAGCAGGAGGACGTACAACAGAGAATTCTCCAGGCGGCAAACGATACTAAATCATCTTACTCCGACATGGCGGGATATGTTACGCAACTTGTGAAGCAGGATGAGAGCATATTTGGAGATTTGGAAACGGCGACGGAGTTTGCTTCTCTTACAACAAAGGTATTAAAGACAGCGGGGCGAGCAGATTCAGAGGTGAGTTCGGCTCAGACTATGTTAAATAAAGCTTTTGCCGAAGGGAACATGTCTGCAGCCACATTTACTAAAATGTTGAAGAGTTATCCGGAAATGATAAACACGATGGCAGAAGGTCTTGGTGTGACGAAAGATGAATTATCGGCCATGGCAGAGGCAGGTCAGCTTACATCTCAAACACTTGTGAATGCCTTTTCCGGTGCCGCCGACACAATCAATTCAGATTTCGATGAATTAGATTATAGTATATCGGATGCTATGACGAATATTAGAAACTCATGGGGGTTGTTTGTCAACGATCTATGGGTTGGTTCCGGCATTACAAATGGTGTTGGGAAAATGATGGTTCGGGCCTTCAATGGTTTTTTAGATGTTCTAAAGAAACTGCAGCCCTACATAGAAAGAGTTATACGATTCCTGCTTAGTGGAGTTCAGAAAGCAATGGATTTGATTTCCAGAGTATCCTCGTTTATTGGCAGGCTTGTAGATAGGATTGGCGGCGTTGAGAATGCATTGAAACTACTTACTGTCGTTGCGGGGGCGTTTGTGGCAGTCCTTGCCGCATCAAAAATTCTGACATTTATTCGTGATGCGGAAAAAATGGCGAAAGTATTCAACGCTGCGAAATTAAAAATTTTAGGGGTAGTTGCTGTTATAGTGGCTCTGGCATTAATAATTGAAGATTTTATCAATTTTATGCAGGGAAATGACAGCATAATAGGAACTCTTTTTGATAAAGCTGGGATAGGGGCTGATAACGCAAGGGAAACCATACTGAATGCATGGAATACTATAAAGAATTTCCTGCTAAATGTGTGGGACTTTATAAAACAGGCCGCGGGGATGTTTGCAGACACCGTTAAAAGATTTTTTGAAAAACATTCGGAATCAATCAGAGCCAATTTTGAAAGGGCATGGGGAATTATCAAAACATTTCTCAATGGAGTTTGGACATTTATATCCCAGCTGGCAGCTACGTTATTTGGCTCGACGGAAGATAGCATAGACGGTTCAACGGAAGACACGAAAGACGGAGTATTGGGCACATGGCAGGCGATATTGGATGCGCTGTCAGCTGTATGGGATGCTCTATACGAGGTAGGAAGTGCTATTTTTAATGCCATTGCAACTGTAATAGAAACAGTTTTTGGCTGGATTCAGTCATTTTGGAATTCATGGGGTTCAACAATCCTCTCATGGTTTAAAGGATTGTGGGATAATCTCAAACAATTTGTAAACGGTTTTTTGGATGTTATTAAAGGACTGGCTAATTTCATAAGTTCAGTATTTACAGGTGACTGGGAAGGCGCATGGGAGGCTATAAAAGAAGTGTTTTCCGGTGTGTGGGATATGATTACTGCTTTATTCCAGCAGGCATGGAATACGATTTCTACCGGAATCGAAATAGGACTTGGAGTAATTCAATCCGTATGGGAAACTGTATGGAATGCGATCAGCAGTTTCTTCTCTGGGATATGGAATGGAATCGTGTCATTCCTTCAAGGAATATGGAATACGATTACTGGCATTATTTCCGGAGCGATAAACGGTGCGTACAACGTGGTCAGTTCTGTTCTTACTGCAATTCAGAGCTTTTTTAGTAATATTTTTGGCGGCATAGCGGATTTTGTAAGCAATACATTTTCCAATATTCTAAGTGGCATAACCAGTATTGTTGGAAATATTAAGGATGCCATTGTAAATGGGCTTACAACAGCGATAGATTGGATTAAGAACCTGCCGTCGCAGGCATTGCAGTGGGGTGCCGACATCATCAGCGGCATAGCAGACGGTATCAAAGGAGCAATCAGTAAGGTTACAGACGCTGTCAGCGGAATTGCCAGCAAGATTAAATCGTTTCTACATTTTTCCGTTCCCGATGAAGGACCATTGACGGATTTTCAGTCATGGATGCCTGACTTTATGAGTGGTTTGGCAGAGGGCGTTGGAGATAGTGAAGATACATTGCTGGATAAGGTCAAAGGCGTTGCAAGCGGTATCTCTACTCTTATGAAAGGGGCGACAGCGGATGTTTCGACGGCAACCAGTGGCGCTGTCAGCAATACAAGCAACACAACAGTGACACAGAACAATACATTTAATAATTCATATTCTGGCAGCGATACGCAGGCACAAGAGAATGTGTCAAAAGGTATGAAACAGTCAGCTCAGGATGCCACAACGTATATGGCGAAAGGACTGGCATATGCAAGGTAGGTGAAAAAGGAATGGCGAGAAAATTAAAACCGGTTAGCATTGCCGGCATTGAGGGGGATGCTCTTATCAGCGAAGATATCAATTATTCTGCTGACATTCCTGAGTATCCTATTGAAAAAGGCTATAATGTATCGGATACAATCATTTTGAAACCGGTGCAGTTGAGCATTACGCTGTATATCAGCGATAGTCCCGCTACATGGCGGAATAGGTCAGGGCATAAGCCGGCGACTAACCGCACAAAGAAGATATGCAAAAAGTTAGAAAAACTTTATTTCAAAAGGCAACTGGTTAAAGTTGTAACAACGGATAAGATTTATACCAGCATGGGCATTACATCTATGACGATTTCCCATAGTTCGGAAATTGGTTATGCAAGACAGATTCAGATGTCGTTGAAAAAGGTATATGTAACAAAGCGAAAAACCGTATATGTTCCGAGTTACATATTGCAGAGCGGAGAAACAAAATCCAACGCCGGCACTGCCACAACATCTTCGAGCAGTTCAAACTCTACTAGTTCCTCAAGCGGTTCGAGCAGCAGCGGTTCTTCATCAAGCAGTTCCTCGTCTAGTAGTTCAAGTAGTAAAAAAAGTTCTGTTTTGTATGGAGTGGCAAGTAGTTTGGGATTTTTATAGGAGGTAGAATATGTTATACATATCAGTGCCGGATAAGAACGACAGCGTATCATCAATTACGATAGACGAAAAGCAGTATCTTATCCGTTTTACCTATAATGGAACAGGGGACTATTGGAGTTTCGGCATATCAGATAATGATGATAATCCAATTGTTGCTGCAACGAAGATAGTCCCCAATTTTCCGTTGACGCATTTCTTTAATTATACGGATCTGCCAAATGGTATATTCGGTGTACTTACAGAGGAAACGAGGCTGACAAGGGAATCGTTCAACGATGGAACTGCTGAGTTTGTGTATATACCTTGGGATGAAGTGGAGGAGGAATGATATGGCACAGGAGAATTTTATCAGACGTTATCTTTTAAAAGCTGGCGTTATGGGGCAGCAGGGGTTTCAGTTGGGGCAGACATCTGAATCGAATCCCCATGCCCTGCATATCAGTTTTAGTATAGAGAAGTCCACATCGGAAACCTCCAATACAGCCAAAGTGCAAATTTGGAATTTGTCGCCAGCGAGCCTGAAAGTGCTTGATACAAAAGACTGTGTGGTGGAATTACAGGCTGGATACACGTCTCATATTGCACTTGTTCTTGTCGGGAATATTGTCACAGTCACAACGCAGATGGATGGGGCAGACCGCCTCACAGAATTAGAGGTTGTAGACGGCAGGGTAGCACTTAGGGATACATACATATCAGTATCGTATTCAGGCAAAGTTAATAGTAAGGACGTATTTGATTATATAGCCGGAGCCATGGGCGTGTCTGTTGTTTATTCCAAAAAGGCAAAATTCAAAACGCTGCCCAATGGATTTAGTTTTGTGGGTGCTGGCAAAAATGCTCTGAAAAAATTGTGCAAGACCTGTGGACTCGCCTGGTCCATTCAGAATTCCGTCTTACAGATTAGAAAACCAAATGAGCCTATTACAACTAGGGCGTATCTTTTAAGTGCCGATACGGGGCTTTTAGACGTGCCTAAGAGAATAACAATATCGGCTGAAAGTGATGATTCGAGCGACGGTGAAAGCAGTACAACTTCGCAGATTGGTTACGAGGTCAGATACTTTCTAAACGGGGCAATCGGCGTAAATGATTATGTGAGGTTAGAAAGCGATTCTGTTAGAGGATATTTTAGAGTATATAAACTGAATATAGATGGAGATAATCTTGAGGGCGAATGGACCTGTACCGCCCAATTACTGGAGGTGAAGTAATGCTGCAAGAATTTGTTGAGCAGGTAGAAAAGGTGGCACGTTCTGTTATGGAGGAAATGCATACGGCGATTCCGGGGAGTATTACATCGTTTAATCAGGGAACAGGGCTGGCTACTGTGAAACCATATGGAACATATACAACGGGAGCGGGAAAAAAGATGGCATATCCGGTTATTACCGGTGTTCCGGTAATAATTCCGCAGTGCCCATCAGCAAATGTACAGATAGCGTTTCCGATTGTGACTGGCATGGATTGCCTTGTTATTGTGTCGGAGCAGGAGTTGGATGCGTGGCTTGGTGGCGGCGAATCGGAGAATGATATGCGGTTTGATTTGACAAGCGCAATTGCAATTCCGGGGCTTTCCGGAAAAAGCAGTACAGCCTTGAAAGAAGCATGCAACACCGGAAGCGTTGTTATCAATAATGGAACGACGAAATTGTTGGTTTCAGCAAATGGTATTGAGGTTACGGGAAATCTTAATGTGAAAGGGAATATTTCGTGTACAGGCAGTTATCCGGGATAGAAGGGAGGTGCGGTCATGGATATATTGCTTAATGAAGACGGCGATTTGTTTTTCAAAGAAGCAGATATCGTCCTCGCCAACTCTGTCCGCCAAAAAATAAAAATAAGGTTAAAATGGTTTTTCCAGGAGTGGAGATGGGACGACGAGGCAGGCGTACAATATTTTGAGTATTTGTTCATAAAAAATCCGGATTTAGATCAGGTAAAGGAATTGATTGAGGAACAGATTTTCAATGTAGACGAAATAACAGAAGTCAACGATGTGTCTGTGGTAATTGACAGCAAAAGCAGAAAAGCAGTTATTACATATGAAGCTGCAACAGATGAAGAAACTTTTAAGGAAGAGGTGGTTATTTATGGCTGAATATGGCGTTACAGATAAGGGTTTTGTAATAAAACGACTGGACGTAATTTTGGAGGAACTGCATTCAGAACTTTCAGAACAGTTTGGTTTCAATACCAGATTGGATTCGCAGTCTTTTTTAAATGTGCTAATTACCACCTGCGGCGGGAAATTTGCTGAACTTTGGGAAGTGTTGCAGGACAGTTATTATGCGAAATATCCGTCTACTGCGGAGGGAGCAAATCTTGACAACGCCGTTCAATACGGAGGCATTCGGAGAAGCCCTAATAAGTACAGTTATTATAAATTGCATTGTACGGGAGACGATGGAACTGTAGTGAGAGAAGGCGCTGTGGTAGCAACTAATACGGCACCACAGAAAAAGCTTGCTGCCGTTTCTGAATTTGAGATTACAAGGGATAATTTTAATTGCGCATCAGTGAGAGTGGCGGCTGCGGCAGAAGGAGAAATATATTCTGTATCGATTAATGGAGTGCAGTACAGTTACACCAGTTCATCAGATGATGAACTTAGCATTATTAAAGGTCTGTATTCTGTTGTCGCCCCAGATGGATACACAGTATCTGTGAACGAAAGCGATATCACTCTTGATATTTCGGATGAAACTACAGCGAGAAGCGGAATTTTGGTATTGTCGGATAATCTTACTACATCCAGCGTGACGGTGCTTGCTGATTTTGCTACTGTAGATTATGGAAAACTGATATTTCCAAACGGAACAATTACGGTTATGGTCACAAATATTAGCGGTTTCAATGAAGTGAACAATCTCATTTCTCCGACTTATGGGAGAATACAGGAAACAGATGTGGAACTCAGACATTCATATATTGCAAAGTCGGCGATCCGATCTACAAGAATGATTGATAGTATATGTTCGCAGTTGATAAATAATGTAGATAACGTTGAATCTGCTACAGGCTATGAAAATGATACAGATGATACAGACGAAGAAGGAAGACCACCTCATAGCGTGGAAATCATTGTGGACGGAGGGGATGAAGCAGAAATTGCCAGTATTATTCTGGAGAAAAAAGCTGCCGGTATTCAGACGTATGGAGATATTACTGTCAGCGTGGCTACGGAATATGGAGATTCTGTTCCGATAAGTTTCAATAGACCGGAATATATCTATGTATGGATGAAGGTTACATTGGATGCGGACAGCTCATATCTGCCTACCAATTTTGCCAATTTGACAATTGATTCCATCGTGGAAGATGCCGCTCAGTTACAGGCGGGGGATAACTTGCTTTCACAGACATTTAACGAGGGGATATATACGACGGTAGGCGGTGTAACGTATGTCGATATCAAATGCGCATCAACTACCAGTAAAGATTATATTCCTACTGATGATGAATATACAAAAGTTAATGTCACAGTAACAAGCAGACAAAAAATTGTTGTCAGTGATACAAGGATTGAGGTGGTGTATAGTGGCAATTCTTGACGAATGGATTGAGGATCTTCCGCAGCAGTTTCAAGGAAAAGAACGTATAGAAGCCTTACTTTCGGCTTTTTCCAAGCAATTAGAGGAACTATATGAGGTGGCTCGGCAGCTTGATGCTGAAACAGATATAGACAGTGCTGTGGGTGCGAATTTGGATATGGTAGGTGATATAGTAACACTTACAAGGAAAGAAGCTGGCATTCTTGCAGGAATCGATGTTGAGGATCCGGTTATTAGCGACGATAGGTATAGGCAATTTTTGAAATATCAAATGTTGGTAAATACAAATGAGTGTACCTACTATGATTTGATGGACGGTATTGCTCTGTTGTGGGATGTATCGCCGGTATATTACAGAGAAGATTCCGCATTGCCGGCAGTAATCATATTGACAATGCCATTCTTAACGCCGGGAGGAAAAGTAGTAACACTTGGAGAAGTGCCTATGGTAAAAGCGGCAGGGGTAAGGATTGAATTTGAATATTATATTAAGGCTATCGTAGAGGTAGCCTTTAATTTTTGGATATCAGCCTACGATGTTCCCAGATGCAATACTTTAGTGTGCGGCACATACCCATATCGTTCTACTCTCGGAACTATTATTGGAATTCAGTGTGAGCAGGATGCGAATGCTTTGATTACGGCATTTGAAACAAGTCCTACGGGAACAATCCGTATCGGAGGAAAAGCATATAATGCCACGCTTGGAGAAGTATATGCAGATGATATAGAGATTGAGATTGACAGCAGTTTGAGTATTGTTGATTTCCTGCAGTCCGGTCAATGCGTATCGGGCGTTAATCCTTCAACTTCCGTCCAAGGAGTTGTTATACCGAAGGATATTTTGGTAGATAGAACTGTCTATGCTGGGGAATACGCATTGATGTTGGCCGGAACGAAAACAGCAGGAGGAGGTACGCTGGATGAAGCGTTAGCGGTAGAGATTGAGGAAGGTGTCGAAACCGAAGACATAACCCTTATAGGTACAGCGACACAAATAACAGCTTCTCCAGAACGAAAAGCAGGGGCAGTTTATCAAACGGTTTCTATTTCGACTGATGAAATGGAAACAGATGTAAATGTCTACATTGCTGCTGCAACCGTAAAAAGATGCGGGACAAGCAGCTGTGGAAATAAAGAATAGGAGGTGTCAGGATGGCATTCTGGACTACGGATTTTCTTGATAATCGAAGAAAACAATGGATGGCAGCCATTTACAAATTTCAGTATCAGGTAAATGGCACATGGTATGATGCGAAGGTTAATAGCAAGAAAATCTCAGGCAACACAATTACTTTTATTGTAAGCTTGCCAACCACTCCCAATACAGCCCATACAATCACAGGCATTCGCCTATATGATGTGACGGGCGTGGTCTGTGCAGAGCAGGAAGTCACTGTTAAGCGCACTGCGAGCCAGGGAGTTTTGGCAAAATTTGAATTCCCAATTTATGAGAAAGGAGATGAGTAGAAATGAGCGTAACACCAGATTATCTTGAGGGTAATGGCACCGATGTATACACACCGGAGGAATGGCTTGATGAAGTCGTTGACACGTCTTCTGGAGAAACCATACAGGAAGGCACGCCGATGGATGCAGAGCATTTTAATCATATGGAACAGGGAATCCATAATAATTCAATGATGCTGGCAATCTTTTTGGAATATTTGAGGCATGCTCAGCAGAGTCTTGAATCAGTAGATGGTGAAGAAATTGAAGTTACCCTTACCAATGCCGGTGGTTTTTATTTTAACGATTCTGTACAGACAGTGGCGCTTTCGAACATGAGAAGCACGACGGAGTATAGAGTGCTGACAGAAATTCAGGGAAATACTGTTAATGCAGGAGACATTGTAGTGTACGATAAGCAGGTCAATGGCTTTAAAATTGCACATACCGGAAGTGCTGAAAGCGTGAAAGTTCGCTGCTTTGTACAGGGTGGAGGTGCTGCATAGTGGTGAACATTATCATTCATAGCGACGAGAGAAAAGCAGAAGCCAGTAGGACGTTGCGGGATTACGGAATTAGCCCGGAAAGAGCAACAAAGGCACAACAAGATATGGCTGACTGCGTGGCTCAGAAAACAAACGAAGCATACAAAGAATTAAGGAGGTAGGCAAATGGCAATGAACGTAGTGGAAGTAAATGTTGGAACAAAGATTGGATACAGCGTTTCCAAGAACAAGATTACATTTGCGGATGAGTTGACGCTCAACTGCGAAAAATTGGAGAGGGACTATGCAGTGTGTATCGATATTTGTATCGATAAAAACGAAATGATTACTGCGGGGCAGCTTGGAGAAATGTACGCAGCGCAGATTGAGATTCCGGCCAGACAGTATACAGAGGAAGAAGTTGAAAATCCTGATTATGATCCGGAGGATTCAAATAGTACAGAAACTATTACTGAAAGGACGCCGGTTGCTTTCAGTATGTCTAACGTAACACTTAAATTATATGCAATAGAATAAGGAGGTCAATCATGGGAAATTATGATCAGATGGCAGCTGCGGTAAGCGAACTGTCTGGAGGAAAAAATGTTGTGCTACTTGATGATATTGGTATTCCGTCTATTTATGTAAGAATACCGAAAGGCAAAAATTCTGAGGTGGTAAGTGGGCTTACTGACAATGTCCATCCTGCTTTTAACGTGGATGGAGTAGAAAAAACGGCTTTTTACTACTCTAAATATCAGAATATCATCGAAAATGGAAGGGCATATTCCTTGGCGCACAGAGATCCGAGGGCATCTTTGGATTTTGATACTGCAAGGGCAGCATGTGAAGCAAAGGGAACGGGATTTCACCTTGCAACAATGGCTGAATGGGCGTATATTGCACTGTGGTGCAGGGCGAACGAAACAATGCCGCACGGAAACAATAACTATGGGAAGGACATTACCTATGCATACGAGAAGGGCGAGGCGTCATATTATGACAGCACGAACACATACCGAACATTCACTGGGTCTGGACCTGTTACATGGAATCATAACTGGCAGACAGATGGTATTTGCGACATGAATGGCAATGTGTGGGAATGGAATGCGGGCATGAGGTTATATGATGGTGAAATACAGATTATACCATATAATAATGCTGCGCTCGGTGCTGAGTGTGATATGTCAGCGACGTCTACGCTGTGGAAAGCAATACAGAGCGATGGTTCCCTTGTTGAACCTGGCTCTGATGATACATTAAAGTATGATTATGTATCAAGTCATATTCAGTTAACTACGGAGATTACAAGTTCTGCAGATTCCGGCAGAGGATGTACATATCAGAGCATGACACTGGCAACTGATTTGGAGGCACCGGAACTTGCAAAAATCCTGCTGATTTATCCAGATGAGCCAGGCGGAGATTACGGCGGAGATTACCATTGGATGAACAATACTGGCGAGCGGTTGCCGATCTGCGGCGGTGGGTGGAGCCATGGGGCTTACGCCGGCGTCTTCTGCGTCAACATGAACGATCTCCGCTCGGGCTCGGACGCGAGCATCGGTTTCCGCTCCGCTTTTGTTGATCTGTAATCTGCTGTACTGTGTTCTGATAGAGGCTGCGATAGCGGCCTCTATATTTTTTTCAGAGCAGAATAACGAAAAGCGATATTTTATAACAAGGAAATCGCAAAAAACACAGAATGTGGTAGAATAGGATAAAATGCGATACAGAGGGAACAGATGGAAGAATTAAAAATATTACAGAAGGTTTTTGATATGATGGATTACGCCTACAAAGCACTCGCCCAATACCCAAAGGGAGAAAAATTTGCACTAGTGGCGGATATCAAGCGGTGCATGGACTCGATACTTGAAAGGGTAATCGAAGCCGATAAGAAGTATTACAAAAAGACTACTCTGCAGGAGTTGGATGTAGGAGTGGCGAAATTAAAAGCATATATCCGATTATCATACAATCTCGGCTTTCTTCCGATTAAGAAATATGATATCTGGTCCGGCATGGTGGTAGAAATTGGGAAGATGGTTGGCGGCTGGATAAAAAGTACAAACAAATAGGGAATAGGATACTGCGGTTGCCGATCTGCGGCGGTAGGTGGAACAATGGGGCTAACGCCGGCGTCTTCTACGTCAACATGAACAATCTCCGCTCGAACTCGAACACGAACATCGGTTTCCGCTCCGCTCTACCTTTTAAGTCAGATGCTGTATACCTAATGGGTATACAGTCAGTACCAAGGTGTAAAGGATCCTATTTCCATGCTGGTACAGCAAAAAACAAGGGACTTGTTATGCGAGCCCCTTTGGGCACAGAATGCCGAGAGTAAGAGTTTCTGAAATCCGCAATGCCCCAAAATAAGAAAAATGGAGGGGATAAGGTGTCCATAAAAAATGTTTTTGCGGAAATGTCTTCGTTTGAAAATATCCTTATTGCTGAGAAAGACGTCCGGGCGGGCAGCCGATACGATAATGAGGAAATCGCTTTTTGGGGTAAATACGAGGACAATCTCCATGAAATAACCAGAGCTGTACAAAATCTCGATTTTCCACCAGATCTGTATCGTTCATTTTATGTATATGAACCTAAACTGAGGAAAATAGTATGTGCGGATTACACAACAAAAGTTATACAGAGGGCGGCTTATAATGCGCTTAACCCAAAAGTATGTAAGGGGTTCATAACGGATACTTTTTCTTGCGTAAAGGGAAGAGGGCAACTCAACGCCATGCTGCGTCTTTCGGAATGGGTGAATTATGTTTCGCATAAAGGAAAAAATTGGTACTATCTGAAAGCAGATGTAGAAAAATTTTTTTACAGAATCGACCATAAAGTTCTAATGAAGATTATCCGCAAGAAAGTAGCAGACAAAAAAGCAGTCCGTCTTATGGAGCATTATATCTGTGAAGCGTCGCAGCCGTTTGGTCTTCCACTCGGGGTAAAAAATCCTATGGATATTCCAGATGAAGAAATGCTTTGGGATGTTGGTATTACGATTGGCGGAGGACTGTCTCATATGTATGGGAATATGTATCTTGATCCGTTAGATCAGATGGCAAAAAGAGACTATGGAATAAAGTATTACATTCGATATATGGATGATGTAATAATTTTGTCGGATGATAAGGGGGAACTTAATCGTTATAAGAAAGAGTTTTCGAATTTTTTAAATGACGAATTGAGACTGAGACTTAACAATAAAACAGCCATAAGACCTGTTTCACAAGGAATTGAGTTTGTCGGGTATCGAATATGGCCTGGTTATGTTAGATTGAGAAAAAGCACCAGCCTTCATATGAAGCGCCATTTGAAAGAAATACAGGAAAAGTATCGAGATTATGAAATGACTTTTGAGAGAGCCAACCAAACCGTACAGAGTTATAATGCCCTTATGGACAAGTGCGACTGCAAAGCATTAAAGGAAAAAATTTTTAAGGATTTGGTATTTACCCATAATCCGAAGGAGGCAATGGAAATCGATGGATGAAGATAATATTTTAGAATTGCTGGACCTGTATATGGATATGGTGGAGAAACAGGATGAAATCATATATAGGTTGGGAAAGATTGTTGCAAGGCAGGCAACTGACCTGCAGCTTCTGAAAAACGACAGAGAGTATTCAGATACAAAATTGACTGAAGAAATGGCGATTGCCGATGAAGTCATAGGGCAGTACAAAAGTATCAAAAGCGAATTAGAGCCGTAAGGCTCTTTTTTTATTCTATCTGAAAGGAGGTTAATACAGACATGGAAGATCCAATCACAAGAGCAGAACACGAAGAATTTAAGCAACGCCTTGAAGAACAGAACAAGAGGCAGGATAAGCGTATCGAGCTTTTGGAAGAAAATTTGAAAGAAGTTTCCCGGCAGACTACCGCTATTGAGAAATTGGCGAATAGCATGGATGGCATGAAAAAGGAGCAGGAGAAGCAAGGAGAACGATTGGAAACGCTCGAAGGACGAGACGGCGATATGTGGAGAACAGTTGTGAAATACGCTATTACAGTCTTGGTCGGAGCCGCTATTGGTTTCTTGCTCACGCAGATAGGAGTGTGATAGCAAAATGAAGACAAACAAGGAATACCAAAGACGCCTACAAGAACTTGACCGAATGGAAAGGAAAATAGAACTGAAAAAACAGGTGGAGGATCGGGAGAGGGAACTCGGCTTGCGTCGGACATTCAAAAAGCCTGCATGGGCAAAAGTAATGATGATTGTCATGGTGTTAATCTGCTTGGAAATTATAGTTTACTCGGAAGTTGCAATGTGGGAACGTTACGATCTTTCTGCACTATATGCCTTAGTTGGAGTGGCGGCCAGCCTTGCGGCGGCAATTTGGGCGTATTGTGAAAAAAGCAAGGCTGAGAATACAAAAGGTGGGATCGTATACGAGAAAGCCATGCAGGAGGAACCTGCGCAAGAACTTGAAACAGAGAATGCAGACAGTGAAGAAACTGTCGGTTAGGAGGAAAATATGGATTATACGGTATTGGTAGGTCACTTATTCGTGATTATTGCTGTTTTGGTGGCATTGGTCAATATCATCACGGAAGTTAGCAAAGCAGCATTTGCGAAAATTTCCGGCTCAAAAGCAATCAATATCTTTGTTCTGATTATATCAGAGATTTTGACTGTAGCGGTATTTTTTGCATATTGGCAGATTAAGCAGATGCAGATTACATGGTACATCATCGGAGCATTTATTGTAATTGGGTTTATGGTTGCATATGCTGCCATGTTTGGCTTTGACAAACTACTAAAATATTTTGAGGAATGGATGAAAGCAAAGGAGGATGAAGCATGAGTATTTTAATTGGACATGCCAGTATTAGCGAGTCTGGCGGAATCAATGGAGCAAAGGGCGATAGCACAGGAAAAGAAGTTTGTACTCGTACATGGTACAGCAAACCTTGGGATTATATGGCAATTCATCCGAATGCAACTGTTCGGGAGAAGCATGCAGCAGCGGTAGAGGCTGCTTGTGCAAACGATAATATTGGCTACGGTCAAAATGATAGAAATACTCTGAACACGCAGGCAAAGGCAGTTGCCTATAATCTTTCTAAAGTGGGAAAGTGCAATTGTGATTGTTCATCACTGCAGAATGTTGCAGCAGTTGCATCCGGGGCATCGGGGGTAACTTATGGAAGCAACGGTTGGACAACTTCTACTATGAAAGCAGCATTGAAGGCAGCCGGATACAAAATTGTTGAGGATAGTACATATTTGACAAGCCAAAATTATTGTGTGAGAGGCGCAATTTATGTAAAGGCAGGCTCTCATACAGTTTGCGGTCTGACAAATGGTTCTAAGGCGAGCCAGACACTTTCTAAAGCCGGTATTACATCTAGCGGAACTGCAACCACATCTACAACTACATCCGTTTCCGCATCCAAAAAGACGGCTACAGATAGTGCAAAAAGCAAGGACAGTAGTCTGGCTGGAACCTATAAGACAACAGCAAATCTCAACATGAGAAACGGAGCAGGAACCAGTAAGAGCGTTATGGTAACTTTGCCAAAGGGGACAAGCGTAAAAAATTATGGATATTATACAAAGACCAATGGTGTAAAGTGGCTTTATGTACAAGTTACATACAATAGTGTGACGTACACCGGCTTTTGCTCAAAGCAGTATTTGAACAAGCAGTAGACGAGAATGAGCAACAGAAATATCGACGCTCGTGTAGATATGCCTATCGTGTTTCGATAGGATATATCTTAATCCGCTATAAAATAACAAATGACACAAAAGCGTGTCGAAAAGTGTTATTTTATAGCGGAAGGAGCGACGATGTATGATAAGAATTTTACTATCGACAAAGCTCGGCGAACTCAAATGGAGCCAAGCAGATCTGGCAAGGGTAACAGGTATCCGGCCAAACACAATAAGCGAATTGTACCACGAGTACACAGACAGGGTGAACTTGGAACATTTAGATCTCATATGTGAAGCCCTGCATTGCGAACTCAATGAACTAATTGTGAGGGTACCGAATGATTCTACAAAGATTACCCACACCAGAACAGGCTCCTTGATTTCGTCAGACAGATAGTGCTGCAACACTAACTGTCACAGAAAAAGGCGTTCAAGGATCGAACGTCTTTTTTTATACCATATATCTTAAACACATTCAATGGAATTTCTTTCCAAAGATTTCGCAAGGACATCAAGTTTTAAGCCATTATCGATATATCCCTGCCGGATAGTTTCTACATAATTTGCGGATGGTCTTCCAGGGCGTCGACTTGAATCCATGATGTAGACCATGCCTTTCTTTTTTCCATTATCAGTATAGACCATGATATTTTTCTTATAATAGTATGAGGGATACCCCTCATAAATGTCTAAATAGTATTCATCTTTTGGGGAGATTTCCCATACGAGAACTGGCACAGTACAGCCTTGTTTTTTTATAATTGTGGCGTGCGAGTTTGTCTTATTTCCTCTGTAAACAAGTTCCCAGTTATTTAATACTCCAGTCGCATAAATTTTGGCAGAGGGGCATCTAGCAGCCATTTGCCTAAGATTTAAATTGCTTCCGTAAGCAATGTATAATTTTTTCATGAATTTCCTCCATTCTCCCCGTTTTGCCGATAGGTCAGCATATTTTATTTAAGCAACTCTGCAGGTCATTCCTGCGGCTTTTTTGAGTGGCGTCATAAGATGCAATCTACATGTTTTGAATTCATCTCCATAAAGCCCTAATCTATGGGTAAGGATATTTCTCATAATGGTAACTTTCTGCTCTTTGGTGTAGCCTGCCATTGAACGGAATACAATTTTTTCTTGTGAGGTGATAGCCCATGCAGATATTGCCAAGCAGAATTGAATATATGCTTTGATTTTGCCTGCGTGGAGGGTACTATTGAAAAGCCGGAACTCAACGGTGCCTTTTGTAAAATAACTGTGAAGATTTACGCCATGATAGCGAGTGCAGTTATAATGTTCATGGCTGATACCGCCTGTATATCCGTCGTTTGCCCTGCTGTACCAAATCTCCTCTGCTTTTTCTTTTGTGAGATTTTTATCTTTTTTCATGGCTTTAAGCAGATCGGAATTAAGTTTCTGACACCAAGCAGATTCCCTACTTTCAATTTCAAGGGCTTCATAGATTAAATCCTGCCTAGAAGTCATGAAATTTACTAATCTGCGGAGAGAGTTTGGATTGTGGTTTACTCCGTCTACATGGATGTGAATACCGCAACTGCTGTGAGCCTTTGCACCGTTTTCGCGAAGTTTTCTGATAATATTCTGCAATAGTTCTATGTCTGTATAGTTGAGAGGCGGGGTAACAAATTCTACTTTGTATTGGTCCATTGGAGCATGACTGCTGTCATTGCGGATAGGACAGATTGAGCTATCTCTCATGACTTTCCACTTGCGAGCCGCCTGATCAACAATAGTGCGTGTCTCGTAGCATGAAACGTTTGGATTGGATGGGGTGGTGTCGAGAACTTCTGCGACGATGGCTGCCGCTTTCTCCCTTGTGATACCTGTCATTTCTACTTCTACTCCAAATAATTGATTTTTCAACATAACGCCGTCCTCCTTAATTTTCTTTTTGCAGAAATTGCAGCATTTTCAATTGTTCACTATATTGCGCTCTTCGGTTTTGCGCTTCATTGATTCTGGCAATCATACCAGGCACAAAGGTGACAAGTCGATATTCATCATACGAATCAATATCCTCCTTGATTTGAACCATGTATTTGTCGATATTTTCCTGCTCCCATTTAATACGATTTTCCATATCGGTAATCATAAGGTTTAATTTGTCATTCATTTTGCTTTCCTCCATTTATTTCTGTGATTATGAACTTTTATTCTGTTTCTATGAATATATTACCATATGCACAGCGAGTGTCAATACTTTTATGCAAAAAAGTGAAAAAATTTTCTGCAAATACAGAATAAAAGTTGACAGATACAAAAATAAGTTTTATAATAAGGGAAATTGGAGGTGGACAAATATGATTTGTTATGATAGACTATGGAAAACACTCATAGATAAACACATGAAAAAGATGGATCTTAAAGAGCAGACTGGGATTAGTAATGCAACTTTGGCAAAGTTGGGAAAGAACCAGCCGGTTAATATGGAAGTGATAGAACGAATTTGCATTAAACTTGAGTGCAATATAGAAGATGTCATAGAAATTAAACCGTGATGTTTTTGTGATGTTAAGAGCGGCAACAAAGAAAAGTATTTAAAGTAGAAAATGTTAAAATGAGTGATATTTTAATTGTTTCAAACAATGTAAGTACATGAAAATGCTAATAAGTAATCGAGTTCGAATAGCGGACATTTGAGCCAACGATCCTTTGTTTATGGGATTTGCTGGCTCTTTCTCTTTGCTCGTGAGATTGATTTGAGATTGATTTTCAAACACTTTCCATATATTCC
>JAJQGL010000055.1 GCA_021200535.1 Clostridiaceae bacterium
GCGGAAACTCAAGAAGGAATTGAGTGTTGCGTAAAGTGAATTCCTATGATATACTGGCAGGAGAAACAAAAATATGTTCGGTACGAATAGTTAGGTGAATAGATATGGCTGTCAGTTATAAAAAGTTATGGAAGTTGCTGATTGATCGGGACATGAAGAAAAAGGATTTGTGTGCATCGGCTGGTATCAGTCATGCGTCCATGGCAAGGCTGGGAAAGAATGAAAATGTTACGACTGATGTACTCGTCAAAGTATGTACTGCTTTGAAATGTGACATCAGTGATATCATGGAGATAACGGAAGAAGCGAAATGAGGGTGGACAGTATGGCAGAACAGGCTTTGAAAAAAGAAAAAGTAATACAGGCAAAACCTATTGTGAAATGGGCCGGTGGTAAGACACAGATGCTGAATGCCATCATTCCGAAAGTTCCGTCGAAATATGGTCGGTATATTGAACCGTTTGTAGGAGGAGGTGCGCTCTTTTTCGCATTGAATCCGGAGCGGTCGATCATCGCGGACAGTAATCCGGAATTGATTAACATGTATCAGCAGGTAGCTGATCATGTAGATGATGTGATTGCGTATCTTGGTCAGTATAAAAATACAAAAGAAGATTACTATGAAGTTCGGGCCGTTGATTGGACACTATTGCCAAAAGCGGAAGCAGCGGCCAGAATGATTTATCTGAATAAGACTTGTTTCAATGGATTGTATCGGGTGAATAAAAAGGGACAGTTCAATGTGCCTTATGGGAAATATAAGAATCCGAATATTTGTGATAAAGATGCTCTCTATGCAGCGTCGGAGCTTTTGCGGAGATCGGAAATTGTGTGTGGAGATTATCTTTCAGTCCTGAAAGAGTATGCAAAGCCAGAAGATTTTGTATTTTTAGATCCACCTTATTTGCCGATTTCCGAGTATGCTGACTTTAAAAGATACACAAAAGAGCAATTCTATGAGGAAGATCACGTTGAACTGGCAAAGGAAGTAGTTCGGTTGCAGGAATTGGGCTGTCATGTGATACTGACCAACTCCAACCATCCATTGGTGCATGAGTTGTATGCTCCGTTTAAAATTGATGTCATCCCGACAAAACGATATATTTCCTGTGATGGGAGTAAGCGTAAAGGAGAAGATGTTATTGTTACTATCCCGCCGAAGAGGAGGATGTTAATTCAGCTTGTTCCGGAATCCTTGCCGGAACAGGTAAAGAAGTATCCGCCGACAAGGTTTATGGGTTCCAAGAGTAAGCTCCTGACACAGATTTGGACAGTGGCATCACATTTCAAATTTGATACAGCATTAGATTTATTCTCCGGTTCTGGAATTGTTGGATATATGTTTAAGACCCAGGGAAAGTCAGTGATCTGTAATGATTATATGGCTATGTCTGCTGTCTTTGCGAAGGCCATGATTGAAAATAATCACGTTATTCTGCCTTTGGAGGAAGCAAAAGAATTGTTGCTTCCGCATCAGGAATCAGACCATTTTGTTGCGGAAACTTTTCAGGGACTGTATTTTTCAGATGCAGACAATGACTTGATTGATACGCTGCGAACGAATATTGCTGCAATGAAAGATCAGTATAAACGAGCGATTGCAATGACTGCACTGATACGGGCCTGCACAAAAAAACGTCCGAGAGGGATTTTTACATATACCGGTGACCGATATAATGATGGACGTCAAGATCTGAAAAAAACATTAGAGCAACAGTTCCTGGAAGCGGTAACGGTTATTAATAAATCTGTTTTTGATAATGGGAAAACAAATTTGGCAAAGAACTGTGATGCGATGGATTTGAGAGTGGAACAGCCGGATTTAGTGTATATAGATCCGCCATATTACTCGCCGCTGTCTGACAATGAATATGTGCGCAGATACCATTTTGTAGAGGGATTGGCAAGGGACTGGAAAGGTGTAGAGATACAGCAGAATACACAGACAAAGAAGTTTAAATCATATCCGACGCCGTTTTCTACTCGAAAGGGTGCTGCGGATGCTTTTGATAAACTGTTCAAGAAGTTTTCAAATAGTATCCTGATTGTGTCTTATTCTTCCAACAGTCTGCCGACGCAAGATGAAATAGTAGCGTTGATGTTCAAACATAAGGAACACGTAGAGGTAGTGCCGATTGATTATACTTATTCATTCGGAAATCAGAAAGAGGCAAAAACCAATCGGAACAGAGTGCAGGAATATTTATTTGTAGGGTATTGATGGGGACGTTCAGATGAAAGATGAAAAGATCGAGATATGGCTTGTAGGGAACACGGGGTTGCGTAATCCAAACCGTATTCAGGAAGGATTTTCTGTATATGCGAATTCTTCTTTTGTAGGGAACCTTCACGGGCATGACAATGAGATCGGATTTATGAATCTCTTGAATGAAAAGGGAATTATTCAGAATGAAAGCGGCAAGGATGCTTCGGGTAGCCATGCCAGAAAATGGCGCTTGATGTTTGCAAAAAATGGCTTCATTTATCCGCAGGTCAGCAAAAAAGATGGAAATCAGGATGATCTCGGAAAACTGGATGCAATCACACCTTTTGGAAGAACGTTTCTGAAAGCTGACACACTCCCGGCAGTACAGGAGTGTTTTCTGCGCGCTATGAGCGTGGAACAATTCCAAATGCCGGATAAAAGTGGATATTTTTCCCCGTTGAGATGGATGCTTGCTATCATGTTAGAACTGGAAAAGCGGACAGGATCTTCTGAGATTGGTCGGATGGAGTTTGCATTATGGGGGCATTCTACCAATCCCAGTTATGATGTGAATGAAGTTGTTGACAATATTCTCGATCTGAGAGAACGGCGGGCGAAGGCTCCGGCGAAACGTCCATTTGACAAAAAAGAAATCGCCAAGAGAGCTGAACACTATGACAAAAAGCCAGATAATTTCAAAGACTATAGCGATATGAATATGCGTTATCTGCGCATTTCCGGCATTTTTCAGCGGAAGGGCAGAGGGTTGATCATCGTACCGACAAAGCATGTTCTGGCGGAGCAGCTTGCGAAAACAACAGTGAGTACAGTACCGCTATTCCAGGCACATCAGTCGCTTTGTGTCGGCGCACCTCTTCCGACGGATAATAAGAGCGTTGCGAAGGCATTGCTGGATGATCTGATGAAGCAGATGAAAGAGCGACATACTTTGTTTGATATATCTGACCTTCCGTTGACAACAGCAGTTGAAATCAACATAGCCAGACAGAGATTGGAGAACATTCTGGCACAGACGGATGAAATCAGATATGCGGAAGAACAGCGCGACCAGTGGCAAGAAATCTCCGATTATATGACGTTGCTTATCAAAGGTGGCGGTAAAAAGGATTATGGCGATGAAAATGTGATTGAAGTGCCGAAAGACGAGACACCGGCATATCTTGAGTGGACACTTTGGAGAGCGGCACTGGCAATCGACCATCTGGTTAATAAACCATATGAAATCAGAGGATTCCGGTTAGATTCTGATTTCCTTCCCGTATCCGCAGCCGGAGGCGGCAAGGGTGATTTATATTGTGAATTTAAGGATTTCACGATACTGACAGAAGTTACGATGTCAACATCGTCACGCCAGGAAGCAATGGAGGGAGAAACGGTTAGGCGTCACGTGTCTGACGCAGTGCTAAAGTATGATAAGCCAGTGTACGGGATGTTTATTGCAGTTAAGATCGATACCAATACCGCAGAGACATTTCGACATGGAATTTGGTATGCGAAAGGTGACGTGAAGCAGAGGTTGGATATTGTGCCATTGACGTTGGCGCAGTTTCAGAAGTACTTTGTGGCAATGTTTGAAGCAGATAAGGCAAGACCAGAACAATTGAGAGATTTGATCTTGCAGTGTGAGGAACAGAGGGATGAGCTAGAGGCACCGGCGTGGAAGGAATATATAGATTCTGAGGTTACGAGAAAGATGACACAATGGTGAATGATTACTTAAGGGGAAATTATTATTTTTTAACGGAAAAGGTTCTTAAATGCAAAGCGCAATACATGAAGGATATGAATATCAGGATTACTTTACTGTTTCGATAATATTGCAATTAATACTTTGTCGGACAGATGCGGAAATCACAATTGATCGTAAGAATTTTCATGGAGATAAAGTGGCAATTTCAAAATAGAACCGGAAAAGTTGCACCTGAACATAAGCGGCTAAAACGCTATGAAACTATGTCAATAAATGATATTAAAGAATTACCTGTTTCTGACATTATAGGAGACAAGGCGCATCTTTATTTATGGGTTCCGAATGCGTTGTTGCCAGATGGACTTGCTGTTATGGATGCTTGGGGATTTGAATATAAAGGAAACATTGTTTGGGAAAAGGTTCGAAAGGATGGAGAACCTGATGGGCGAGGCGTGGGCTTCTATTTTAGAAATGTTACAGAGCTACTTTTGTTTGGAATAAAGAAAAAAAGTGCTCCTAATCGTACACTGCAACCGGCTCGTTCTCAGGTAAATTTGATCAGAAATATGAAACGTGAACATAGTCGTAAACCTGATGAAATTATTCCGATAATTGAATCGTGCAGTCAAGGCCCCCGAATTGAACTTTTTGCCAGAGGAGTTCGTGAAGGATGGGATATGTGGGGTGATCAGGCAAATGAGGATTATGAGCCGACTTGGGATACATATTCAAACCATACTATTGCGCAAGCAAAATAAAAAATAGTGGGGCTGTTTTCTCAGCGCTGTGATTGAAGGGAGAAAGAATTCATGGATATGAAAATAGATGAAATGAGTACTGAAATACAGAGGTATCGTCAAGAAATCAAATCCGAAAGAATGGATATGTCTTTTGGTGAGATCATAAATATGTATAAAGACAGGGAGATAATTATATCACCAGAATATCAGCGTGCATTTAGATGGGATGAACAAAGACAATCAGATTTTATTGAATCGATTTTGTTGGGAATTCCGTTTCCCTCTATATTTGTTGCAACAAATTCGGATGGCAAATGGGAATTAATAGATGGATTACAGCGTGTATCTACGGTATTGGCTTTTTTCAATGAACTTAAAGATGAAAATGGAAGACCATATCCTAAAAATGGCTTAGTATTAAGCGAAGGGAGTATGTTGAAGAGTCTTAAGGGCGTTACAATAGATACTTTGCCATTAGAATATAAGCTTCAGATTAAACGTACGCCTTGTCGTGTTGAAATTATTCTCAAGGAGAGTGAGTTTAAAATGCGATATGAGTTGTTTAAACGACTAAACACAGGTGGTGAAGGTTTATCGCGCCAGGAAATTCGTAACTGTATTTTTAGAGGATTGGATAGTAGATATAGCGATTTTGTTTCAGAATTGTCTGCTAATCTTGTGTTTCGCCAGTTAGTTGTAATTAGTAAATCAAATGAAGAAATGATGTATTATGATGAATTAATTTTACGTTATTTAGCCCTGAAAAATAATGGCACAAGATATTCACAGCCAAATATTCAAGATTATATGGATGATTACTTAGAAAAACAATGTAAAGATTTTGACAAGGAAAAAACTTTAAAAGATAAATATTTATTTGAAACAATTATGATAATTCTAGAGCCTCTAAAAGATAAAGACATTTTTAAATTGGGAAGAAGACTTTTTACAACAAGTATGTATGATGCGATAATGTTGGCGCTATCAGATGAAAGAGTTGATTTAACTCGTATAGATGCTAATGAATTGGAAAGTAAAATTATTAAATTAAAATCAATGGACGAGTTTAAAAAATATGTTGGTTCTGCAAGCAGTAACCCTACGAGTATATCAAATAAAGTACGGATTGCAAAAGAAGTTTTGATTGGCATAACGGTATAGAGAATGATACAGCTTACAAATGAAATAATTGCAAGTCGTGAATGGCGCGTTAGTGAACTCGAGAAATTAAAAAAAATTGGGTTGGTGGAATTATCGACTTGTGATAATAAGACAAAAGAAGAATATTTTAGGATGTGTGTTCCGTATATATATGCTCACTGGGAGGGATTTGTCGTTGAATCATTTAAACAAGTCATTGGTTATATAAATAGTTTGAAGTTGGATATAGAAGAGGTAAGATATGAATTGTATACATTTTCGTTACAAGATGTCCTAAAACCTCTTGCAGGGAAACAAAGTTTTGAGCAATCACAAAAGTTTGTAGAAAGGTTTGTGAATAATTATCGTGAACCATTATATATTGCCCCTGCACTATTAAGTACAAAATCTAATTTGAATTATGATCAAATATGTGTGATATTAAGGAAATTTGGTATGGTTAACTCGTTAGGAAAATATAAAATTGACATAAATCAGCTGGTAAACCAAAGAAATAGAATTGCACATGGCGAAAACGGCATAATTATTGATTTTGACAATGTCTCAAGAAAAATAAGTGTTCTTCAAGAAGTGTTTGATATTCTTATTTTAGAAATTGATAGATATATTAATAACAAAATGTATTTGAGAAATTGAAACAATATATTACTACCAATATTCAAGAAATAATTATAGGAAAGATGTCAACGAAGAGTATTAAATATAATATCGTACGTTGATTTGAGCAGGTATTTTTTGGTGGAATGTCAGTATTCAGCTTGTCGCAGATAAAATTATGTATGAAATCATATAAAGAAATTCAGAACCTTGTTGGTTGTGATATGTTAAATCTCTTTGCCGTTGGCGAGTAGGATGATATATTTTACAGAAATATATTTGCTGATAACACTTCCTTGATAACAAAATGATAACACCAGTCTGGACAGACCATAGAGAGTGGACAGCTGAGAACAAATGAAATCAAATGGA
>JAJQGL010000089.1 GCA_021200535.1 Clostridiaceae bacterium
GTCCCAGACAGTCCGCGGTACTGCTGTCCAGTGCAATGAACAAATCATACGTCTGGTCAGGGAGCTGGTTTGTTACAATCTCTCTGTGTTCGTCCAGAAACGCATAAACTTCCGGCATATTTTCCAAAAAAACCGTAATCTGTTTCTCCGGAAATTCTTTTTTTAAAAAGTGATAAGCAGCAATGCAGGCACCGGTACAATCCCCATCCGGTCTTTTGTGTCCGGCAATAAGTACCTTATCCGCATCCTGTACAAGCATTTTCAATTTATTCATAATAATACTAATCCCCATTCCAATTTTTTAACGCTCCCACACAAATTTTATGTAAAAAAGGCAGCATTTGCGCCGCCTTTCATCTATTCCGGATGATTGACCTGATCAATCCGCTTTGACATATTGACGCCATATTCAATCGAATCATCCATGACGAACGTCAGCTCCGGTGTATTTCTCAGATTTAATGTTTTTGCCAGTCTGGACCGTACATGAGATGCTGCGCTTTTCAACCCGATCCTGGTATTTTCCTTATCCTCGTCACTTCCCAGCACGCTGACAAATACCTTGGCATATTTTAAATCCGGCGTTACCTCCACAGAAACAACCGTTGTCATCGGATGAATCCGCGGATCTTTAATATCGTGTGCGATAATCTTACTGATTTCCCGCTGTACTTCACCGTTCATTCGTGAATATTTGATGCTGTTTCTTTTCATATGATCCCCTTCCAAATCCTTTTTTCACTGAAAGTTTTTTATATACGGCAATCCGGTTTGTTCCTGATCAGACCCTTGGAACCTCTACCATCATATATGCCTCTATCTGATCTTCCACCGCAATATTCTGGAAGCCATCAAAGACAAGACCGCACTCATAACCTGCAGCAACCTCTTTCACATCATCTTTAAAGCGCTTCAGCGAAGCAAGGTCGCCCTCGAAGAGCATCTCGCCTTCGCGTGAAATACGAACCTGACAGCCGCGCACAATCTTGCCGTCTAAGACATAGGCGCCTGCGATCACACCAACGCCGGACGCCTTAAACGTCTGACGAACCTCAGCATGGCCGATAACCTGCTCTTCGTATTCCGGATCCAGCATCCCTTTCATGGCAGCTTCGATATCCTCAATCGCATTGTAAATAACACGGTACTGGCGTACGTCTACCTTTTCTCTTTCGGCTGTTTCCTTGGCAGTATTATCCGGGCGTACATTAAATCCAATAATAATTGCATTGGATGCACTGGCAAGCGATACGTCCGATTCATTAATCGCCCCCACGCCCGCATGGATCACACGCACGGCAACCTCTTCGTTGCTCAGCTTTAACAGGCTCTGTTTGACAGCTTCCACAGATCCCTGCACATCGGCCTTAATAATTAAATTCAGCTCTTTTATATTGCCGGCTTGAATCTGTGAGAACAGACCGTCCAGCGTAAGCTTTGATTTTGTGTCATCTAAGAGCTTTTCCCTGCCCTGCTTAATATACGTTTCTGCAATATTACGCGCTTCTTTGTCATTTTCCGTTGCCATAAAAATCTCTCCGGCATCCGGCACATCATGCAGTCCCAGAATCTCAACCGGCGTAGAAGGCAGCGCTTCCTTCACCCTCTGTCCGTTATCATTCATCATCGCACGGATCTTTCCATATGCGGAGCCAACTGCAATGTTATCCCCCACACGGAGCGTTCCTTTCTGTACCAGTACCGTAGCGACAGGGCCGCGTCCCTTGTCGAGCTGTGCCTCAATAACTACGCCTCTTGCACGGCGGTTTGGATTGGCTTTTAATTCAGACACCTCTGCCGTCAGAATAATCATTTCTAACAGCTGGTCAATGCCTTCCTTCGTGTGTGCTGAAACCGGAACAAACACCGTATCTCCTCCCCAGTCTTCCGCTACCAGCTCATACTCAACCAACTCCTGTTTTACCCGTTCAACGTTTGCGCTTGGCTTATCAATCTTATTGACAGCAACAATAATCTCTACGCCGGCTGCCTTTGCATGGTTAATCGCCTCAATCGTCTGCGGCATGACACCATCATCAGCAGCAACCACCAGAATTGCAATATCCGTTGACTGCGCACCGCGCATACGCATAGAAGTAAACGCTTCATGTCCCGGCGTATCTAAAAATGTGATCTTCTCCCCGTTAATCTCTGTCACATAGGCTCCGATATGCTGAGTAATGCCGCCGGCTTCCTTATCTGTGACATGCGCTTCCCGAATGGCGTCCAGAAGAGAAGTCTTACCGTGGTCAACATGACCCATAACGCAGACAACCGGAGGGCGTTTTACCATCAGGCTTTCGTCCTCTTCATCCTCTTTTAACAATTCAGCGATCAGATCTACCTTTTCTTCCATCTCTGCAATACAATTATATTCCAGCGCAATTTCTTCTGCCTCTTCATAGGTGATCTCATGGTTCATGGTAACCATCGTTCCCTGAAGGAGAAGTTTTTTCAATACCGTTGCCACCGGTACTTTCATTGTGTCGGCAAGCTCGCGGATTGTCAGCTTCTCCGGCAAAATAATGTTACGGATGCCATCCTCCGGCTCCTGTGGTTTTACAACCGGCTCTGGTTTGATGAAAGCGCCTTTTCTGTTTGGATCTTTTTTCTTACGGTTCTTATTCTGATTAAAGTTTTCCTCTTCATAGTCGCGGTTGCGGTCCTTTCCGTAACGCTGCTTTGCATTTCTGGAATCCTTACTGCTGCGCTGCTGACGCGACTGCTTTACCTCGGACTTCATGCTGTCCATTGCCGCCGGTGCGCTTCTCCTGCTGTCACCGCCCTGATAACCAGAGCGTCCGCCCTGGCGGTTGTCTCTTCCGCCACGGTTATTGTCTCTGCCTCCCTGACGGTTCTCCCTTCCGCCCTGACGGCCTTCTCTGCCTCCCTGACGGTTGTCTCTTCCGTCACGGTTATTGTCTCTGCTACCCTGACGGTTCTCCGTCCTGTTCTGGCGTTTTTCCTGATCTCCTGTATTCGTTTTCTTTGGTTCTTCCCTTTTCTCTTCTTTCACGGCTTCCTTCTCTTCTGTATTCTTTTTCTTTTCTTCCGGTGTACCCGCCTGTTGTTTTTCTACAGGCGCTTTTTGTTCTTCCTGCTTTGCAGGCTGTTTTGTTTTTTCCGGTGCCGCTGCCTCCTTCTCCGGTTTTTGCTGTACCGGCGTTTCCTTTTTCGAAGCGCTCTTTGGCGACTGCTTGCTATAGTATTTCAGCAAAAATCCAATCGCCGCATCTTCAATGCTGCTCTGGGCGCTTTTTGCCTCAAAACCATTTTGATGCAGCAATTCAATCAAATCTTTGCTCTTCAAATCCGGAAATTTCTCCTGTAAGCTTCTTGCAATATCATATATTTTCATTTTTGCCATACGTTTTTATGACCTCCTAATCCATTTTTTTCAAGATTGCCTGCGCAAGGCCTTCATCCGTTACTGCCAGTGAAGCACGAAACTCTTTTCCCATAGAACGTCCAAGTTCATCCTTTGACGAGTATTCGCGAATCGGTACTTCATAAAAATTACACATATTGCGAAATTTTTTTCTGGTATTTTCTGAGACATCCTCTGCAATGATTACCAGCTTTGCCGCGCCGGATTTCACCGCATTTTCCGTCATGTATTCTCCGCTGACCACTCTCCCTGCTTTTTTTGCAAGGCCGATCATCCGCAAAACGTTATCCGTCTTCATGCTGTACCATCTCCTTTGCCAGTTCCTGATATACCTCCGCCGGAATAGGTACATTTAGCGAACGTTCCAAAGACTTTCGTTTTCTGGCAAGGTTAAGACAGTCAGTGGAATTACATATATATGCGCCCCTGCCATTTTTCTTGCCTGTAAAATCAACCACAATCTCTGCTTCCGGGGTGCGGATAATGCGAATCAGCTCTTTTTTATCCTTCTTCGCACTGCAGCCGACGCATTGCCTCACAGGCGGCTTTTTCATATGATGCACTGCCTTTCCTCCCATTCCTGTACCTCCATTCCAACGTGCGGTTCCTAATTATTTTCAAGCCTGCGTTTTTCAGACTAAGGATTTTTATCTGTCACACTTAATATCAATCTTATATCCGGTCAGTTTTGCAGCAAGACGGGCGTTCTGCCCCTCCTTACCAATGGCAAGCGAAAGCTGGTCTTCCGGCACAATGACCCGCGCTGTCTTTTCTTCCTCGTCCGCATCAACCAATGTGACCAGTGCCGGGCTCAACGCATGTTCAATCAAAATCTCCGGCGATTCGCTCCAGTTAATAATATCAATTTTCTCTCCGCGAAGCTCATCCACAATCGCGTTGACACGGCTTCCATTCATTCCCACACAGGCACCGACTGCATCTACATTCGGATTTTCCGAATAAACCGCCATTTTGGTCCTCGAGCCTGCCTCTCTTGCAATGCTTTTAATCTCCACGGTTCCATCCTGAATTTCTGTTACCTCTTCCTCAAAAAGCCTCTTGACAAATTCCGGATGCGTACGGGACACGGTAATGCGCGGTCCTTTTGGCGTATCCTTCACCTCAACGACATAGAGTTTGATATGTTCTGTCGGCATAAAATGCTCTCCCGGAACCTGCTCGCTTTCCAGCAGAATCGCGTCAAGCTTGCCGAGATGAATGCATACGTTACGGCCGCTGTAGCGCTGAACAACGCCGGTGATAACTTCTCTTTCTTTTTCCAGATACTGTATATAAAGAACCTTTCTTTCTTCCTCACGGATTTTCTGAACTACAACCTGCTTTGCCTTCTGCGCTGCAATCCGCCCGAAATTTTTAGGCGTTACTTCCTTTCTGACAACATCTCCCACCTCAACATTTTCATCGAATTTAAGCTTTGCCTCTGTAATACCAATCTGGAGGATATCATCCTCGACCATCTCATCCCCAACAACCTCAAACTCTGCATATACACCAACTGCGCCTGTATCTCTGTCAATATTTACCCGTATATTTTCTGATTTCCCATACTGATTTTTACAGGCAGCCAAAAGTGAATTTTCAACTGCCTCCAAAATAATATCCTTGCTGATCTGCTTTTCTTTCTCAATCGCATCCAACGCTTCAATCAACTCAGTACGGTCATTCACTATTGCTTTTTTTCTTGCAGCCATTTTTTTAGTTCCTCCTTTTTCCCTTAAAAATCAATTGCCAATTTTATTGTCGATATAGCAGAACGCGGTAATTCAAGCTCTTCTGCAAAGTCAATTTCTAACGTGATGGTTTCTGCAGTATAGCCTTTTAAAATACCTGTAATTTCCTTTACCAGAATCTCTTTTCCATTTTTTCCTGCAGGAAGCTTTTGCCCCGCATAAAATTTAACGTCAACCTTCTCGCCTATACTGCGCTTAAAATCCTTTTCTTTTTTCAGCTGCCTGCCCAGTCCCGGAGAGCTGACCTCCAGAATATACGCCTCCGGAATAAAGTCCTCGCGGTCCATCAAATCGCTCCATGCCCTGTTTACCAGTTCACAGTCATCCAGCGTAATACCGCCTTCCTTGTCTACATAAGCGCGCAGATACCAGTTGCCGGCCTCTTTCACATATTCCACATCTACCAGCTCAAACTGATTTTCTTCCATGATCGGTTCTAACAGTTCTTCCGAACGCTTCTCATACTCTTCCCTTTTTGTCAAACACGTTACCTCTTTTCCGTTTTTCTATTTGATGTGGCAATCTCTTTCTGACTGCCCCGCCCTGCCTTTGTGCAAACATGAAAGAGTGGACTTGACAGCCCACTCTTACCATAGTTAACTATTTCCAATAAATACTAGCACTCTTATTTAAAAAAAGCAAGGGGTTTTCTAATATTTTTTCTATTATAAGCTCTTTTACGGTCTATTTTTTGTTTTATTCCGTGTAAATATGATATTTTTCCCTTTGCTGTTGTGTAAATGTAATATCTTTTACATACTCCGCCGCTTTTTCCAATATCTCTGTATCCTGATACAGCGGGAATTTATACAGCGTGTGATCGCCATCATACACAATCACCTCGCCATCCTCTGCCGTTGTCACATAGTTTGGAATGACCCCGACAATCTCCCCTGCATATTCCTTGCTGTACAGATATGCTGTGTTTACGCCGCTTGATTTTCCGGAAGCTGTTGTGTTCCCGCTCTGGTACCAGACAACAAAATACGGCAGCTGTGCAGTTGTCGACACACCGTAAACCCCCGTGCTGATTTCCGATAAATCCAAAACCTTTTCCCACGTATCGGTATCATATACTGCAGTATAGTCATTCAGCAGATAATTGCCCTCGTCAAAAAGCATGGTACACGAATAGGTACCCGCCTCTCCTTCGCAGACCACTTTTCCCTCATCCAGCGAATAGACATACCATACCGTTTCCTTCTCATTCCGGTAAAACAAAAGATTTTTTCTGTCACTGATACTGTAAATCACCGCATCTTCAAGAAGGGCTTCTTCCTGTCCGTCTTTATAAATCAAAATACTGCTGTCATTGCCAAAAATCCTGTAATCCCCCACAATGGCGCCCCGGTCATATCCCTCCATCAGGGAAACCCTCTCTAACTCTTCTCCATCTGCAGACCGATAGACGACAAGCTCCTGCGTTCCGGCAATCATCAATTTCGTCCGGTCATCATTGTAAAAATAATAGGAATCCTCATCAAAGGAAAATACCTTTTCCATGGTCTGAATGTCAAAATGCGCATTTTCCCCATACGCATAATCCACAACGCTGACATAATCTGCGGAGGAATCAACCGATAAATTAGAAAAGGATTCATAATCCATATCCTTCAGCGTCGTATCGGACAGCTCTTCCAAAG
>JAJQGL010000098.1 GCA_021200535.1 Clostridiaceae bacterium
GCCAGCCGGTAGCAGCAGAAGAATACTTTTTCTTTTATCGGGTCTGCTGTTTTTAAGGAGATAAATGACATATGGTTTAATAACGTTTACTTCATAAATGGGACGGCTTATGCCGGAAAATCAACCATGATAAAACTGCTTGCGGAAAAATATGACACAGGCGAAGCTGGCGGAGCGGCTGGGTGTGTCGAACAAAACGGTTTCCAAATGGGAAAATGGAAGAGGAATGCCAGACATGTCTCTTTTACAGCCTTTATGCGATAATTAAAAAATCTATTGACAATTCAGAATGACAATAATATAATTCAAAATGACAAAGAAAATTGTCAAAAAGACAAGTTTTATTGTCGTTCACAAACGCAGAATGGAGGTATTGGATGATATTGCGAAATCGTCTTAAGGAACGTAGGGCTGCATTAAATGTCAATCAGCAGGAAATGGGGCGTTTATGCGGTGTTTCCCGTCAGACTATTAGCTTGATTGAACGGGGCGATTATTCACCTTCTGTTACACTCGCACTGACGATTGCAAAGGTGTGTAATCTCACAGTTGAGGATATTTTTTATTTAGAGGAGGATGAAAATAATGGGCATGAATGAATCAGATGATATTAAAAAGGCAAATCATAAGGCATTACCTAAGTTTGTATTATTAGCAATATGTAGTACCATTTTGGGTATGGTAGTAGGATATTTCGCCTCAAAATATGGGTTATATATATTAGCTGACAATCTGAAAACAGCAGGAAGTGTATTTGGCACGTATGCTGCACCGTGGATTATTGTTGCTATAGTAGTGCTTCTGCCTATTGCCTGTGTGCCGCTGTATCAGAGTGCCAGGAAATTACTTGCCGCTTGGGACGGTGAAGATGATGAAGCCGCAGACGAAATTGATGAAAAGCTTCATGTCTTGAAGTGGATTACGGACACGGCTATTATTGTGGATTTTTTTCTGATAGCTGCAGTATATGCGGGTGGTTTGCATAGCTTTGACAAAGCAGACACTGCTGCACTGGTCTTTGTGGGTATCGCTGCATTTATAATAGTTTTGGTGGAGGGCATTATCATTCAGCAGAAATGTGTGGATACTACAAAGAAAATGAATCCTGAAAAAACGGCATCTATCTATGATATTAAATTTCAGAAAAAATGGCTGGACAGCTGTGATGAGGCCGAGAAGCAGCGCATGGCAAAGAGTGCATTTTCTGCATTCAATGTGACAAACATAATATGCATGGTACTGGCCATTATATTTGGCGCCAGTGCATTGATATTCGAGACAGGTTTTTTGCCATCTTTGGCAGTTTGCCTGATTTGGCTGATTCATAATTGTGCATATTACAGGGAAGGGATGAAGTGATGGGGACTGCATTGGAAACAATGATTGGGCTTACAGCCTCCCGGATAGTATACATGCCAATAGGCACGGCGTTAGGCATGTGTATTGGTTTGGCGAATTGTACCCTTGCATTACTACCGGAAGATGAAGCAATCATACAGGGGGTTGATTAAATTTTTTGTGGGTATATTAATTATATTGCGTGAGATATGCTTTTGATTTTTATTAAAATGCGAGTTATGAAAACATTTTTTGAAAAATAAGCAAAATATGTATTCATAACTTGCATGTTTTGCTATGAAAAAGTATAATATGATTATCAATAAAAGGAGTTGGTGGGTATGCTTTATAAACGTGAAAAATATCTGCGAAGAATCCGTCCATTTTATGAGGCTGATGATCTTATCAAGGTAATTACCGGCGTTCGCCGTTGCGGAAAGTCTAGTCTTATGAAAACGATAGAAAATGAATTGATTGATAACGGTGTCAATTCAGATAATATTATTTATATAGATTTGGACAGACGTGAAAACCGAAAAATTAAAACTGCTGATCAGTTAGAAAATCTGATAGATGTTAATATTAAGAATAGTGATAACTGTAATTATCTTTTTATTGACGAAGTTCAAAATGTGACTGGATTTGAAGAAGTCTTAAATGGTTTTCGCTCAGAAGGAGGATTTTCCATATTCATTACCGGATCTAATTCGTACTTGTTAAGTGGAGAGTTAGTTACGAAACTAACTGGCCGCTATTTGGAATTTGAATTATTTACATTGGGTTTTGATGAGTATTTGCAGATGAAGCAGTTGTATGGAAAAGAGATTGAATCTAATATTGCTGTGGAATTTAATCATTATATATTGGAAGGCGGATTCCCTAGAACTGTTTTAATTGATGACATGGAGGCTAAGCAGACATATGTTTCGGGTGTTATCAGTGAAATTTTTGAAAAAGATATAAAAAGACGAGTGAAAATTAAAGATGTCACAGCGTTTGAGTCTGTAAGGAATTATATTATCAACAATTTTGGAGCGACAACAAGCATAAAAAGTTTGACAGAAGCTCTTGTAAAAAATGGAATGAAAATTACAAGACCAACGGTGACAAAATATATTCAGACACTCGTGGATGCGAAAATTTTGTATGAATGCTCCCGCTTTGATATGAAATCAAAAAAATCTTTATCGGGAGAGAAGAAATATTATCTTGCTGACTTAAGTTTTTATTTTTTGCAGAATACAGATAATAGAATAAATTATGGACCAGTCATGGAGAATATTGTATATTTATATGCTCGCAGTATGAATTACGTGATTAGTGTTGGCAGAATAGGAAAATTCGAATGTGATTTTATTTTAAGAAGCAAAGAAGGCGATTATTCATATATACAAGTTGCATACACAATTATGCTTAGTAAGGAAACGGAAGATAGGGAATATAGACCCTTGGAAAAAATTAAGGATAATTATCCCAAATATGTTGTTACGACGGATTATACGTTACAAAAGAGAAATGGGATTCAGCATATCAATATAATTGAATGTATGAAAGAAGGGAAAACCTTCTAAATACAATTACTGTGGAGAGCAACCGCTTCATATGGGAAGTGAAAATATTGAAATTCGGCGGTGGGCTGTATACTGTCCGATTCGCTGACAGCGGCGGTGGCATTAAGGTCAGAGAAAATCGGCTGTTCGCCACAAAGGAAGATGAGGAGGCAAGTCTGAAAAAGGAAACAAAACCACGGTTGTATTGACATTGAATAAAGGAGAAGTGGATTTATGAATATTGTAATTATAAACGGCAGCCCAAGAACGAAGGGAAATTCCGATTTGCTCTGTGATGAGTTTATCCGTGGAGCAAAGGAAAACGGCAATACAACAGAAAAGATTTCGCTAAGAGAATATACTGTAAGCCCTTGTAAAGCGTGTTATGCGTGTTTCAAAACAGGAAAGTGTGTCCAGAAAGATGATATGGCAGGAATTTTGAACAAGATTAAGAATGCCGATGTTCTGGTGCTTGCATCACCCACTTATTTTATGACGATGACCGGTCAGATGAAAGTGTTCATTGACAGGCTGCTTCCTGAATGGCAAGGCTTGGGTGGAAAGGATGTATATATTATTGTGACTGGTCATGACCGTAAAGAAGGTCTGAAACGCACAGCGGATGATTTGTCCGATATATTCGGTTATCTCGGAAACACCGTAAAGTCGATAATATGGGGCGAAGGTGTCTGGCAAAAAGGCGAAGTCATAGGCACAAAGGCTATGGATGAAGCATATCACACAGGAAAGAATATAGGAAGGTAGATGACACAATATGAGTTTGACGGTGAATTTATATTATACTGGTGCAAATGGGAATGCCAGAAAATTTGCTGATGAGATGGAAAGCTCTGGAGTTGCCAGTGCTATCAGGTCGGAAAAGGGCAATCTGAGATATGATTATTTTATTCCGGTGGCGGACCCTGAAACGGTTCTTCTCATTGATAGTTGGGAAAGTCAGGATGCCCTTGATGCACACCATGCATCACCAATGATGGAGCAGATAGCAGCGCTCAGAGAAAAATACGATTTGCACATGAGCGTTGAAAGGTACATATCATCTGGTGATGATGACCATGACAGCAGTTGGATTAGGAAATAAGCAAACAGTTTATTGGTAACTGCAGAATACCCCGTAACGCTGCACTGTCTATAGAGTTTCCACCGTCATCAAGGGTATCTATTTCTGTAGGGTCTCATTATTCTCACAAATGATATCAAGCGCATGATAAATATCATCACCATGCCTGGTCTTTTAAGATTTCTTCCAGGTAATGTTCTTTATGTTTATTTTTATAATCATCATCTTTGTAAACGACATCATTTTCATCACTAAAAACAAGGCGGTTAAAAATGTTTTCACGGGAATCCGTAAGTTGGAATGCAAGGACATCTTCCCCAGAAAGTAATTCGTCTAACCTGACTGGATAGGAAAGCGGAGTAACCACAAGGGCTGCTGGAGTTATATGACTTTATTAATTTCAAAACTCAGGAGTGGGAATCTCGAGTACAGAACCAGATTTTAATTTACAAATCGAGACTTTTGAATTACAAACGGGACTTTTGGCTTGCTATTTACCATCTATAATCAAAAGATGAAGACATCGCTGATGATCGCATGAACGATTCGTTTGTTTCGTGAGATAGACTTGTAGAAGCAAAAGTGATATGTTATACTTTTTCTATTATGGCGTGCTTTTTCCCTGAACCACGCCATGTAACTGGTAAATTACAATCTTAAGAAGAGTTCTGAGGTAACAAAATGAAGCCGAGCTATAAAAAATTATGGAAACTACTGATTGATAAGGACATGATGAAGAAGGATCTTCAGGCGGCTGCAGGCATCAGCTGGAATTCGATGACGAAGCTGTCTAAGGGAGAAACAGTGAGCATGGATATACTATTGAAGGTTTGTACAGCTCTGGATTGTAATGTTGGGGATATATTAGATTTTGTGCCTGACGAGGAGGTCAGCGAATGACGATAAAGAATACAGCGGCTCTGAAGGCCACAAGCCCATACAGTGCTGTGATTACGAGGGAGCAGTTCCTTTTTTATGAGACAAGGACGACGGCAAAGCTGGTGACGGAAGGACTGTCACGAGAGAAAGTCGTGAACCGGATTGCCACGGATAATTTGTTCCAGTATCCGACGGAGAAATCCGTGCGGCGGATGGCTCTTGCGTGCCTGAAACGTCTGGATGCTTTGGAGGATGATTCTCTTGTGGCGGCGATTGCCAACCGCCCACAGGACACGGCAAAGCAAATCTGCCTGTACGCGATGATGAAGCAGTACCGGCTGATTTGGGATTTTATGATTACGGTAATTGGTGAGAAGTACCGTTTATTGGACACCTCATTTGGTAAAATAGATGTCAACGGATACTTTCTGCGTCTGCAGGAGCAGGATGACTGGGTGGCGACCTGGAGCGATTCTACCATAACGAAGCTCAAACAGGTCATAGTCAAGCTTCTGGTGGATAATGAATATCTGGACAACACGAAATCAGAAAAGCTGAACCAGGTTTTGATAAGCCCCATACTTGAGGCCGCTATCCGGGAAAGCGGAAACACACAGGCACTCGCGGCATTTAACTGCTTTGGATAATGGTATGGTAACGCCGCGCCATGAGGAGGAATACGTAACATGGGTAATCTAAATGAACGACTCGACAGCTTAAGGGATTTGATTCAGGACCCGGATTTTCTGGATGGCAAGGGACTAAGTAATGAGGTCAACATTCGCATCTTCTGTTATGATGCTGAAGATGAGATGGCAGTCCGGCACTTCGTGGGGCAGCTGAAAACAGACCAGTCTCTGAACTGCCATCTGGTGGAATATGATTTATACAAGCTGTTTCTTTCCATCTGTGACGACATGGGAATCACAGAGGAAATACCGGATGTAGAGGAAAACGATGGTCCGGAATATCTTCTGGAGCAGCTTCACGGCTCGATTGGCGAAGGCGAATTCATAGAGAAAATGATGTATTCTCCTCATGAGCGAGGAGATGTGATATTGCTTACAGGAGTTGGTGACGTGTTCCCGTTCATGCGGGTTCACGCTTTACTGGAATCCATGCAGGTTGATTTCTCAGATGTTCCCATCCTAGTCATGTATCCGGGTGAATTTGACGGGAGGCATTTGAAACTGTTTGACCGACTAAAGCCAAATGACTATTACAGAGCATTTAACGTACTGTAAAAGCGTTCTCAATAGACAATCAGATGGGCAAGCTTGCTTGCACAGATGATTGGATATTAGAGAACCAAACCGGTATGAGCAAGTAGGGCGGTAGCCCGGATTGCGAATGCCAGCGGCAATCGCGGGAGTGCAAGGCACGGAGCGATTGGCTTTTACTATTATGACCGCAAAATAGAGGGAGGAACACTGTTATGCAGATAAGAGAAATGTTCGCGGATGACATCAACCGCCAGATCAATGGTGTCATTAAGGTTGACCAGGATGAGCAGGATGTCATCAAGGACGAAGTACAGGAGTATGTCATTACAAAAGAGCTGAAGAAACATATCATCAGCTTCTTCGATTATTACAGTGAGGCCTTCGACACACCGACAGCTGATATCGGTGTCTGGATTTCCGGATTCTTTGGAAGTGGTAAATCACACTTCCTGAAAATGCTGTCCTACATATTGGAAAAAAGAAAAGTGGATGGCGTGCCGACCGTCGAGATGTTCCGCAGCAAGTTTGCGAATGATCCGGCGACATTCATGCTGATTGATAATTCAACTCGGTATGATACAGAGACCATTCTGTTTAATATTGATATTGAAGGTTCCATCA
>JAJQGL010000047.1 GCA_021200535.1 Clostridiaceae bacterium
GGTTAATTTTACGGGATCTTTTTAGTGTATTCCCCGCATGGGCGGGGGTGATCCTACTCAATAATGAGTTTTACATCATCCTCTACCGTATTCCCCGCATGGGCGGGGGTGATCCCTCTATCTCATCCCTACAGGTTAAAAACATATCGTATTCCCCGCATGGGCGGGGGTGATCCTGCTCCGGGAAATTCGTATAATAGTGCATATACGGAAACTATATGAAGGCTTGGAACTATTTTTCTGATTCTGGAAAAAGTATGAGAACTAGATGCGAAATAGAAGTCTTGAGTTTTGCTCGTTCTTTAACTTTGCCAAAGCGATAACGAGTTAATGACTTTAATTCCTCGTTGTGGTATGATGTGTCTGAGTAGTGATAAAGCAGTCGTGCTTATCTTTGGCAACATCAATTCCTACGTAAATCATAAAAATCTCCTTTGAAATATATTGATACTGTTTGGAACCACTGGTACTCTCTGCGATTGTAACCTCGTCCTAAATAAACCGTCATGCGGTATCTAACTGATTAACAAATATACAAAGAGACTGTGGTTGGAGCCTTCCTATAACCATCAAGTGGTAAGAGGTGTGAACCAATCCACAGTATCTCCAATTAGTATAGCACAAACAGACCTTGGAGAGGGGCTATAAACACTACTACTATATAATACGAGAAGGAGATGATTATCGTGGAAATACAGCATAAGGGCTGGGATTGGGATGCAGTGAAGTCTGAATCATGGAATGAAATTTCAGAAGAGTTTTTACCTGTGGCACTAAGCTGGGTTAGAAAGTATCACTCAGTATTGGATATTGGAACAGGGAAGGGAAGGCACGCTTTTTTCTTTGCAAAAAATGGTTTTAAAGCGAGTGCAATAGACTTATCGGAAAGTAGCATCACATATGTGAAAGAGCAGATAAAAGAAAAAGGTCTCGATAATATAGATGCGAGAGTGGAGGATATGGCGGAGCTATCATATGAAAATCAAAGTTTTGATTGCGTCATATGTTTTCATACAATCTATCATACCAGTTATGATGGAGTTGTTAAGGCATTGAGGGAGATAAATCGAGTTTTGAAGGATAAAGGAGAGGCATTTATTTCATTCAATACAAAGGATAATCCACATTATGTTAAAGAAAAAACGGTGGATGGATATACGATGATAGCAACGGAGGGACATGAAGCCGGTATCCCGCATTGCTATGTGGATGAAAATGACTTGTTTGGATTACTTCAGGATTTTGAGATTCTGTCAATGAATAAAGAAATTAATTATGTGAGAAAAGGAAAAGGAACACATGGTGTTCATTTTTATGTTCACGTTGCGAAAAAATAGCAGATGTGTTTGAGGTACAGGATTATATGAAGAATGTCGAGTATTCCCCGCATGGGCGGGGGTGATCCTATCCCAAAAAGCGTCAACACCAAGCCTGTGAAGTATTCCCCGCATGGGCGGGGGTGATCCCTCTATCTCATCCCTACAGGTTAAAAACATATCGTATTCCCCGCATGGGCGGGGGTGATCCTTACATAATCCCAGCCGCTCCGGATCCGCTATATCAATCGGCTACACAGGGAGATGGAAATCTATTTTCCGGAATATAAGGACGCATTTGGGAAAGAGGATGGGGCATTTTGCATGGAAGTGCTGAAAACAGCACCGTTTCCGGAGGATATTAGGGCACTTGGAACAGACGGAATCCGGAATATCTGGCATGAAGCGAAACTCCGTGGGCGCGGGTATAGCAGGGCAGCCTTGATTTTGAAGATGGCACAGGACAGCGTTGGCCTGAAAGGAGGGACGGCAGCCGCAGAACAGAAAGTGAAATGGCTGGCAGAAATGGGAGATATCAGCAGGTTTGATGATGTAAAGGAAATCCAGAAGTTGAGTGGTCTGGGGCTTGTAGCCGTTTTCTTTTATGGAATTGATATGTGCTATTTTTTCTGTATCGCTTGTTTTTGTATCTTTTATGATGCTGCGCATGGCTGCTTTGGGAATAAATTCATAATCCGTATGGAAGCCAAAAGTTTTGTGCAGATCATCCGTGAGATTCGTTCTTTTGTATGACGGAATGTAGCCGCTATCCTTAGAAAAGAGTGTAATCTGCATGGTGCTGCAGAGATTTTTCTGATATTTAAGTGTCAAATTTCTGGGCTTTAACGAAAGAATATTATAAAATTACAGTACAAGTCCGTTTTTTTGTACACTTGATAATGTATAATGGAATCAAAGTTAAGGAATAAACCTTATTTTGATTGCGATAATTGTCTTTTTAGTTGATTGAGAGAAGGGGGATTTAGGGATGGCTGGATTGAATTTTTTTGACAAGATGTTTGATTTTGATCATGATGGAAAGCTTGGAGCATTGGAGCAGGGGGTAAAATGGGGTACGTTGGCGCATATGATGGATGAAAGCAGCAAGACAAGTGCTTCTGTTCATTCTTCTGCCGTAAATTCTGCGGGTCCATATCATTCAGGGCTAGATGATATGCAGCAACTTGATTTGGAACTGGCAGGACTTGACACAGATGAACTGGAATATATGGATGAAGAGGAACGAAGAGAAGCATTGGAAGATGCTGGTTTAGATCCGGATGATTATGATTTTTACTAGTACAGCGTTTTCGAAATAACTAAACATTTCTGCTGATTTGTTTTCCTGATAGCACATGTCAAAAATCCTTAGCGGTTTCCGCTGCGGTCCGTGTTTAACAAATGTCACATTATGAAACTGAATTCAAAAAAAGATAGTTTGTTTTCACTTTGAAGAAGGCAGAACAATCAGAAGTATTGCAAAGGAATTTGATTAGAGGCTTATCGATTCATTCAGCAGTATCTGAAGTTGTAAACGAAAACTGGACGCGCTGGGTTTACTTTACAAAATGGAAACATAGAACAAAGATGAAAAAAGGAGAATGCAATGGATTTGTGTATGGCATTTTGGGCAAAGAAAGATGGTTGTCAGGGAAAATGGCTACCTTTGCTGCAACATCTGGAAGATACAAGTCGTGTATGCGGGTTTTTATGGAATCATTGGCTTTGTGACGGACAACGGAGAATTATTTCAGGAAATCATGACCAAGATATGGGAAGGAAAGTGATGCTTTTCTTGGGCGCTATTCATGATTTGGGTAAAGCGACGCCGGCTTTTCAAATAAAAGGGAGTTGGTCAAGAAGTGATCTTGACATTGAACTTTTAAACCGCTTAGAGATGGCTGGTGCGAGTGGAATTTCGGAATTGAGCCTTGCCAATGCTGGAGAAAGCCCTCATAATATTGCCGGAGAAGCGTTATTGAGAAAGCTTGATGAAAGGTTTCAATGTCCGGAAGATATTTCATCAATCATAGGAGGTCATCACGGACGTCCGGTAAGTTGGAAAACTATTGATAGACAGCTCTCTGGATTTATAAAAAATTACTATCAGACAGAACGGGAAACGGATTCATTGTGGGAATTATGGGATAAGAGCCAAAGGTATATTCTGGGCTGGGCGCTTGCGCGAGCCGGATTTGAATCTGCCTCAGAGATACCGGTGCTTTCGGTTCCGGGACAGGTACAGGCGCTGGGGTTGCTCACCATGGCGGATTGGATCGCCAGCAATACAAACTATTTCCCGCTGATAGGTCTTGATGAAGATGGTGTAATTGATTCACAATCACGCTTTGAAACAGGTATGGATCATTGGTTTCATACATATGGGTGGGAACCAGGCGGATCGTCAGATACCACGGAAAAGTTTGTACATCGTTTCGGCTTTCCGCCGCGGCCGGTGCAGAAAATTTTTATCGACACGATTGCATCGACCAGACAACCGGGGCTTTTTATCTTAGAAGCACCCATGGGAGTGGGCAAAACAGAAGCCGCTTTGATGGGAGCGGAGCAGCTTGCTTTTCAGACAGACCGGAAGGGGATATTTTTTGGGCTTCCAACGCAGGCAACATCAAACGGGATTTTTCCAAGGATAGAGGATTGGCTGAGGAGTATTTATAAGGACAGCGATTCAAAAAACGAACTTCGGCTTATCCATGGGAAAGCGAATTTAAATCCAGAGTATGCGAAGCTGACCAATGCCAGCAATATTGCGGATGACGATATCGCAGATGACAAAAAATCCTATGAAGCTTTTATTACGAATCAATGGTTTTCCGGAAAGAAGACAGCAATCCTGGATGATTTTGTTGTGGGAACGGTCGATCAATTTCTTTTGTCGGCGCTGAAGCAGAAGCACCTGGCACTGCGTCAGCTGGGGTTTGCCAAAAAAGTGGTTATTATTGACGAAGTGCATGCCTATGACGCATACATGAGCCAATATCTAAAGACAGCGTTGACATGGATGGCCAGTTATCATGTGCCGGTAATCCTGTTGTCAGCAACGCTCTCTTCCCAGTCGCGATGTGAACTTACAAAAGCGTATCTGAGAGGACTTGGAATCAAGGCAAATAAAGTGCAGGTTGAGGGAAAACCGCTTGAAGAGTATCTCTCTGTAACTGCTTACCCATTGATTACATATACAGATGGGGAAATGGTTCATCAAGTCAGGGAGTTCCCTGTAGATGAAGGACGCAGGATTGACATTGAGCGGATTCAAGATTCTGATATTACAACTGTGATTGACCATTTGTTTGCAAATGGAGGCGGCAACATTGGAATCATCATGAATACTGTGAAACGCGCACAGGAATTTGCACAGGAGCTTACGAAATTATATGGAGAGGAAACAGTAGAATTGATACATTCTTCTTTCCTTGCAACGGAGCGGGTACGAAAAGAGACGGAGCTGGTACAGATGTTAGGGAAGGGAGACAACCCCAAACGTCCGAAAAGGAAGATCGTGGTCGGTACACAAGTGATTGAGCAATCACTGGATATAGATTTTGATGTAATGATTAGTGAATTGGCACCTATTGACCTTTTGGTTCAACGTTTGGGGCGGCTTCACAGACATGACCGAGTTCGCCCATCCGGATGCAGGGAACCGAAGCTATATCTGTTTGGATGCAGCTTTGATTTGGAATTTCAAAAGGGATCAGAAGCGGTCTATGGAGGTTATCTTCTGGCAAGAAGCCAATATTTTCTGGGTGATGTTATTTCTCTTCCCGAAGACATTTCACCTCTTGTACAAGCGGTTTATGGAGAACAGGAGATGATACTTGCATCTCCAGAAAAAGCAAAGTATGATAAATATAAACAGGAAGCAGATAATAGGCAGAAAGAAAAGAGGAGTAAATCGAACAGATATCGTCTTAAATCGCCATATTCGCTACAACGAGATTTACATAAATGGTTGGAACAACCGACTGAAGATAAGTCGGACGAAGGCGGACATTCGCAGGTGCGGGATGCAGATGAAAGTATCGAGGTCATTGCTTTACAGAAATTAGAGCATGGATATGGGGTTCTGTTTGGAGAAATGGCAGGGCAGGATTTGTCAGGCAGAATACAGGAAGAAGGTATTGGAATGATGCTTGCCGGAGAAACCATAAGGCTTCCGAGACCGTTATGCATGCCATATAAAATTGATGATACGATTCGTGAACTGGAAGATGTATATAAAGATAACTTTAAAGATTGGGATGAGTCCGGTTGGCTGAAAGGAAGCTTGAGACTCTGACTAGACGAAGGGTACGAGATTTTATTTACCAAACAAAACTGATCGAACGTATTGTAAGAGATATACAGAATCTTTTAGAAGTTTTAGAGGAAGAGCGCTTTGAGGCGGATCAGATTTATCTTTGGGATGATAAGGAAAAGCTTGTTAAACATGGTGTGAACTATAGGGAGATGGAATAATGCCTTTTACTGTAATCACATTAACAAAAGTTCCCAATTCACTTCGAGGCGAGTTAACTAAGTGGATGCAGGAGATTGCTGTAGGCGTTTATGTTGGTAATTTCAATAGCCGCGTGCGAGAACAATTGTGGCAGCATGTCTGTGATAATATTCAAAAGGGAGAGGCTACAATCAGTTATGCCGCTAGAAATGAGATAGGGTATACCTTTGACAGTTACCAAACGAAACAAGAGATGTATGAACTTGATGGATTGCCTCTTGTTCGGTACCCTCTTCATCAGAAAAAAGCTGAAAACGAAGAAAGGCATGGTTTCAGCAAGGCATTTCAATCACACATGCGATACAGGCTAGAGAATAAAGACAATAAATTGAAGCCGAATCAAAACAATTACATACCTGCTTATGTTATCATAGATTTAGAAACAACGGGCCTTGATGAGGAAAGAAATCAAATCATTGAGATTGGAGCGCTTAAAGTAGATGGGGATCATAAGGAAGAATTTCATCGGTTACTTCGTGTTGATGAAAATGTACCGAAATTTATAACAGAATTAACAGGCATTACAACGCAAATGCTTGTTGTTAATGGATGCGACAGGAAAAAGGGTATGGAAGATTTTGCATGTTTTATTGAAGATATGCCCTTAGTGGGGTATAATGTCAAGTTCGATATCAAGTTTTTAAAAAAAGAGTTCTGTAGATTAGGTATAGATTGGAATAACAAAAGATGCGTTGATATTTTATCTTTAGTGAAAAAGGAGAAACTTTTCCTTGAAAACTATAAATTTTCGAATGTGTTGGCTAGTTATGAAATTGATGCGGTAGTGCAACATCGTGCGTTT
>JAJQGL010000019.1 GCA_021200535.1 Clostridiaceae bacterium
AGAGCATCTGCCTTACAAGCAGAGGGTCACAGGTTCGAGCCCTGTAGGTCCCATTGGTAACGGTTTGTTACTATGCCGCAGTGGCGGAACTGGCAGACGCCCAGGACTTAAAATCCTGTGGGTAGTGATACCCGTACCGGTTCGATTCCGGTCTGCGGCAGTGTTTTTTGAAAACTGTATTCTTCATGGAGGATACAGTTTTTTGTTTATGATTCTCTATTCGTCGCCCGCGGAACTTTTTTTATGTAACGAGCAATATCAGGCAAGGATAAACAGTGGCAATCTAAAGTTTCCTGTGTTATACTTAAAGATATTAGAAATTGTGATGTTTTGGTACAAATAGCCATTTATCAAAAAGAAAATTTTTGCATAAAAGGAGCAGCATATGGGCATCTATTTAAATCCGGGGAATGAAGGTTTTCGGATAATAAGAAATTCAACCTATGTAGATAAAACAGGCTTGATTGATTATATAAATAGTACAATCGGTAACGCAGCAAACAGGATGACATGTTTTAGCCGTCCGCGCCGCTTTGGAAAGTCATTTGCGGCGAAAATGCTTTGCGCGTATTACGACAAGAGCTGCGATTCGCATAAGCTTTTTGAGGACTTGGAGATTGCGCAGAAGGAATCATATGAAGAACATTTAAATCAGTATGATGTGATTTATTTAGATATCACGTATTTTATTTCTATTTCGCAGGATATTAAGCATATCCGGTCGGACATCCAAACAGGCGTGATTCAGGAGCTCAGAGAACAATACGGCGATTTGATAGCGGAGGATGAAAAAATACTTCCCCATGCGCTGGCAGATGTTGCAAAAAAAACAGGCGGCAAGTTTATCGTGATTATTGATGAATGGGACGCCCTTTTCCGCGAGGCGAAGGACGACGACGCCCTGCAAAAGGAATATGTGCAGCTATTGCGCGGACTTTTTAAGGGCGGACCAGCGACGGATCAGACGATAGCCGCTGCGTATATGACGGGTATTTTGCCGATTAAAAAATATGGGACGCAGTCTGCTATGACAGATTTTATTGAGTTTACTATGTTGAATCCGGATGAGCTTGTCCGTTATGTAGGTTTTACGGAGGATGAGGTCAGGCAGCTTTGCAGGGAATATCAGATGGATTTTAACGAGCTGCGCGTATGGTATGATGGGTATTCCCTTGACGGTATTCATCATATTTATAATCCAAATTCTGTGATGAAAGCCCTGCAAAAGAAGAATGTTCGAAGCTACTGGACAATGTCGGAAACTTTCGAGGATTTAAAGAAGTACATCGGCATGAATTTTGATGGGTTGAAGGATGCCGTAATTGCAATGTTGGGCGGACAGCGTCAGCAGGTAGACGCAATCTATTTTCAGAATGACCTTACCAGCCTTGCGAGCAGGGATAATGTGCTTGCCCTGCTGATTCATTTGGGATATCTTGCATATGATTCTGAGCGGGGAGAAGCGTATATTCCGAATGCGGAGGTTTCCGACGCATTTAAGCTTGCCGTGCGTGATATAGGCTGGGGTGCGATAGGGGAAGCCCTGGCAAATTCTGACAGGCTGCTTGCTGCAACTGTAGCCGGCGACTGCGCTGTGGTCAGCCAGGCACTCGACAAGATACATGAATCAAGCACGTCGGTGCTGAAATATAACGATGAAAATTCCCTTAGCTGTGCGGTCACTATCGCCTACTACACGGCGCGCCGTTTTTACGAAATAGTACGCGAACTCCCGACGGGGAAAGGCTTTGCGGATTTGGCATTCATTCCGAGGCGGAACGCAAATAAACCCGCGCTGCTTGTGGAATTAAAATATAACCGGGATGCGGACAGCGCAATCCGTCAAATTCACGAAAAAAGATATGAAGGGGCGTTGAAAGACTATCAGGGAAATTTGCTTCTTGTTGGGGTCAATTATGATAAGGAGACGAAGAAGCATAGCTGCGTGATTGAGGAAGCTTAGCAGACCGAGCATGCCTGCATGTGAGGGTGCAGCAAGATCATGAAGCTCAGCTTCATGATAAAATAAGACTGCCACGCGAAGCGTGTGTAGATAACGATCATGAATCGCAGATTCATGATAGAATGAGCGTTAGCGAGCGGGACATAATAAATGAAAGGAGAGGAAAGGAATGAAAAAAAGTATGCGTATTAAAAGAAAAGCCATGGCGGTCTGTCTGGCATCTGCTGTATTTTCTACCCTTTTTGCAGGGACAGCTCCATGGGAAGCAGAGGCGGGGGAAAGCAAGGGTATTTCAGTTAATTATCATACACAGGCAGAAATACTGGAATATTTACAGGAAAATCAGGTTGACCGTTCTGCGGAGACCTCTTACAGCACAGAGGCATCTCTTGTATCGCCTTATGATGCGGGAAGTATCAGCAGCGACAGTCAGCAGTCGGCATTAAATACCCTGAATGCGATCCGGTATATTGCAGGAATTGATGAAGTGAGTATAAATAGCGATTATACGGATGCCGCACAGGCGGCTGCACTGGTAAATGCTGCTAATAAGGAATTATCGCACAGTCCGGAGCAGCCATCGGGGATGAGCGACAGTCTGTATCAGTTAGGAGCGGATGGTGCCAGCTCCTGTAATCTGGCTTATGCCAGCTGGGAAAGAGGACTTGGCAGCTTTCTGGTGGACGCCTGGATGGACGACAGTGATTCCTCCAATATTGCCAGGGTAGGACACCGCCGCTGGATATTAAATCCGACGATGTCAGAGACAGGATTTGGATGGGTTTACGATTCCGAGATTGGAACATATGCGTCAATGTATGCTTTTGACCGAAATGCTTCTGCTGAATATTACGGAGTAGCATGGCCTGCGCAAAATATGCCAATAGAATATTTTGACAGCGATTATGCGTGGAGCATCAGCATGGGAAGCAGCGTGGACAGTTCTGCTGTTACGGTAACGCTGACCAGAGAAAGTGATCAGGAAAGCTGGTCTTTTTCTGAAAGCAGCGCAGACGGGTATTTTAATGTTGAAAATAGTAATTACGGACAAAAGGGCTGTATTATTTTCAGACCGGATGATATTTCATACCAGGCAGGGGATCAGTTTAGCGTAAGCATAACCGGTTTGGAAGAGGACGTTTCTTATACGGTGAATTTTTTTGAAACAGATGTGAGTGATGCAGACCCGACAGCGACAGCAGAACAGACGCAGGCACCGGCATCGGCAGACCTGGAAGATGCAAATGATCTGTGGGATGGTACATCAGATACCGACTGGTATGAAGAAGAGGAGACGGAGTATGAAATTTCGACTCCGGAGCAGTTGGCGGGACTTGCACAGCTTGTAAATAACGGAAATACATTTGAAGGGAAAAAGATTACTCTTATCAAGGATATTTTTTTGAATGATGATTCTTACTCCTACACCTGGACTCCGATTGCCCAGAATACGAACACTGACAGCGGCAGTGGAAATGTATTTCAGGGTGTTTTTGATGGAAACGGGCATACAGTGTTTCGCATGCTGACCGGTAAGGATTTTGACGGAGGTTTATTTGGATATATTGGTGAGAATGGGGTGGTAAAAGCAGTTACGATTTCGCAGGGATACCTGTATTCGGCAGGGTGCATTGCCAATTTAAATGATGGAATCATTTCATTTTGCAGCAATGATTCCAACTGCGGAACGTATGAACTGGATGCTTATAGCGTGTTTGCCATAGGAGGAATCTGTAATTACAATAATAATCGGATTTACGGATGCAAAAATTATGGAACTGTCTGGGGATATATTACAGCAGGAATTGTCGGGGTAAATAAACAGCCGACAGCTGTCGTGAGTCAGTGCAGCAATGAGGGGACAGTAGTGGGAATAGAGAGAGGAGCCGGAATCGCAACGTATAATTATGGTTATATTTATAATTGCTACAACACGGGGGCGCTGGCGGATACTTATGACGGGGATGACGATTGGGGTGGCTATGCATACAGTTTATGCGGTATTGCATGCTCTAATTATAAATTTATTGCAAACTGTTATTTCACGGGGTCCCTTTCCTACGTGAAAGATCCGTGTAAGGGTGCATTTTCTATTGTAGACGAAGATTATTATAAGGGTGCGACAAATTGTTATGCGGTTTCTTCGGAAGCAGATGATAACAGGGCGGTTTCTCTTTCTTATGAAGAAATGCAGACCTCGGAATTTTTAACCATGCTGGATGATCAGGAAATCACAGTATTATCTGCATGGAAGGCAGATGACAGCAATGCAAATCAGGGATTACCGATTACGGTGGCAGACTATAACAGTGCGATTGGAAATTACAAGATCCAGCCGGAGCTCTGGATGGCAACGGAGGATATCACACTGGATATCCAGGATGATTCCTGTCTTCTGGATTTTTCCTGCTATTATAACGAGGCAGAGCCGGTACTTACCATTGCAGATGCGGATATTGCGGAACTTGTCTATGATGAAGAGCTGCAGCAGTATTACATAAAACCATTAAAAACAGGAACAACTCAGGTGGTATTCTATTTTGCCGAAACAGAAAATAATATCAGCGCAGAATATATGCGAGGTATTACAGTAACTGCGAATGAGGCAGAAAGCGAAGAATCAGATCCCGACACAGGACAGACTTCGCCGCCGGATGCGGATGCTGTAGTGACACAATCTCCTTCCGCGGATTTGGATGCTGCTGCAACACAATCTCCTTCTACGGATTTGGATGCTGCTGCTCAGGCAGCACAGTCCCCACAGCCGACATCGGACAGTGCAGGTTCTTCATCAAAGGAAGAAGATTCCTGCGAGCACTCTTATGGCACACCGGTTTTGGTGAAAAAAGCAACACGAACCCAAAACGGAAAAAAAGTGAGTATCTGTACGAAATGCGGTAAGAAAAAGACAACCGTGATTTATAAAGCATCCGTGATTTCCCTTTCCAGAAAAATTTTTATATATAACGGGAAAAAACAAAAGCCAAAGGTAATCGTAAAAAACAGCAAAGGGAAAAAGATTTCGCAGAAATTTTATAAAGTCACATATAAAGGAGCATCCCGAAAAAGCGGCACCTATCAGGTGGTCGTGAAGTTTAAGGGGAATTATAAAGGGAAAAAGAAACTGAAATATAAAATCCTTCCATAAGCTCGGCTTACAAAAAGATTTTAAGAAACAAGGGCGCAGGGAAGAAAGTAACAGTTAAGAAAAAATAATAAACAATGTACTCCTAAAGATTTGGAAGGCTGCCTGGGCAAAAGCTTAGGCGGTCTTTTCTGAATTCTGTGATGAAAGCCCTTCAAAAAAAGAGCATTCGCAGCTACTGGACAATATCGGAAACCTTTGAGGATTTGAAGAAATACATCGGCATGAATTTTGATGGATTAAAGGACGCCATTATCGAAATGCTGGGCGGCGGCTCTGTCCGCATGAAAATCGGCACATTCCAAAATGATATCACCTCCTTCGGGAGTAAGGACGACGTGCTGACGCTCTTGGTGCATTATGGGTATTTGGGGTACAACGCAGAGGATAAAAAGGCGTATATCCCAAACATGGAGGTTGCGTCAGCATTTGAGGACGCAACAAGCGGCAAGGAATGGGGCGCAATCGGCAAGGCGATTGCTGATTCAGAGGATTTGCTTGACGCGACGCTCGACGGCGACGGGGATGCAGTGGCGCAGGCTTTGGAAAATATCCACAGTGACGTTTCGTCGGTTTTGCGCTGCAATAACGAGGCGTCCTTAAGCTGCGCTGTCACCATCGCTTACTATACGGCGCGCCGTTTTTATGAAATCGTCCGCGAACTTCCGGCTGGGAAGGGTTTTGCAGATTTGGCGTTCATCCCAAGAAAGAATGTCAATAAGCCCGCTCTTATTGTAGAATTAAAATATAACCAGGACGCGGACAGCGCAATCAGGCAAATCCGCGAAAAGAGATACGATGGGGCACTGAAAGGCTATCAGGGGAATCTGCTTTTGGTCGGAGTCAATTATGATAAGGAGATAAAGAAGCATAGCTGTGTGATTGAGGAGGCTTAATTGAAAAATCAAGCTGTGCTGATGTTGACAATTCGCTGTACTGATAGTAAACTGTACATGGGTATGAAGAATTTTAGAGACATTTGTCGAGCTGTTGATCATGGGTGCTGATAAAGCTTGACGGAAGGGTAGGCGGAAAATATAATATGTTAGCAGAGCAGAGCAGAGCAGAGCAGAGCAGAGCAGAGCAGAGCAGAGCAGAGCAGAGCAAATTCATATCTGAATATGATTGTTTGCGC
>JAJQGL010000017.1 GCA_021200535.1 Clostridiaceae bacterium
TTTACTGCTATATGGTATGATTACAGGCAGTTGTTTATGAAAATTTACAGAAAAAAACATCTTTGAGTGAGGTGCAGTCGAAATGGTCAGTTACAATAAACTTTGGAAGTTACTCATTGATAAGAGAATGAAAAAGAAGGATCTGGCAGAAGCTGCGGGCATCAGTGCGAATACAATCGCCAAAATGGGGCGGGATGATCTGGTACATCGTCTTCCAAATAGCTCGACTTTAGACGCAGAATGAATTTTCATATGCGAGGCGGAAGAAGGAGGCGTAGCGGTGGCTACGTCGACTGATGACAACGAAGCAGATGGAAATTCAGGCAAGTATAAAGTCGAGATAATTTGGAGACGAGGTACTAGTATCGCTGGAAGTATTGGTGCGTATTTGCCGTGCTTTGAGGTGCGATATTGGTGATATAGTTGAGGTGCTTCCGATTTAGTTTTTCTGGAAAGGAATAGGCTGTGGAATGTGGTGTAAAAGTTGCAGTATCGAAACAGATGAGAATATTTGCCCTATTTGCGGTGATGCAACAGCTGCTGATACTCCTATAGAGGCTTTCTGGTGCAATAATTGCAAGGTGCCGGTAATCAATCAGACAAATCAGAGGTTCTTCCGCAAATATCCGGAAACCGGGTATTTGCGGAAGAACCAAATTATCTTGATGAAAATGATAATCATGTTTTGTATCGGGTAACTCCTGTATTTGAAGGCAGCAATTTATTAGCGAGCGGTGTCCTGATGGAAGCTTATTCTGTTGAAGATAATGGAGCGGGGATTTGCTTTTGTGTGTATTGCTATAATGTTCAACCAGGCATTACAATTGATTATAGTACCGGTGAAAGCAGCTTAGCTGAATGAATCGCTTCTGCAGGTCGGAAAAGAGCGATGCATTCCATGTAAATGAAATTATCCTGTTCCAAAGTGAACAGACAGACGATAAACAGAATTAGCTGCCGATTGGAACAGCCAGTTTTGAAAGATAGACGCGATTATACCTTGACCAATACAGGGGGTGGAAATTTGATGTTTTCAGATTTTGACGCGCAGACTCGTCAAATGTTGACTGGGAATCTGCTGATGATTGGCTGCTGTGCATTTTATCTGGCATGGTGGCTGATTGCGTTTAGACCGGAAGGCGCGGTCAAAGGTCTCAGAAGCGGTTGGCTTTTGATTCCGGCATTGCTGTTTGGTGTGGCTGCAGTGACGCAAATCCTTCGAGGCAGCGGTGCTGTGGAGAGTGAAGTACTTTTGTTTCCTCGAAATGCGGTTCTGATCGGCGGCGTGGTTGTCTATATCGTCCTGCTGGTTGGAACCAGTGTATTTTTGAAGCGGCAGGTAACGACGGAGTTGTTCCTGATTGTCGGATGGACGACTCTGATGTTTCTGGAATTGAACGCTCTGTTTGCTCAGGGACAGTTTATGAAATCAACGGTGATCGTGCTTCTTGTCATGACATTGATCTCCGCCGTTGTCAGTATGATTTGTTACCTTCTATACTATGGTCTGGATAAAGTGAAGGGTTATATAGACGGCATGATACCGCTTCTTCTGGCAGCAGTTATGATGGCTGTTGTCACGGTAGGGGCGGTGATCTCCCACAAGTGACTTTTTACAAAATAAAGTATTCTGGAAGAAATTATTCGATGGTTAGGGGGAAACCTGATGGAACCAGAAAGATTTGATTTGACTGAAATGGAGATCTTGAATTTTCGCACAGAACGTTTTGAGGCGGATGTTCCTGTCGGGGAATATTTGGAGACTTGCGTGGATGTGCCGACGTTTGCTGAATATTGCCGTGCATGTCCAAATTATAATAAGACATGGTCTTGCCCAGAATTTGATTTTGATCCGGTCAGCTACTGGAAAAGATACGATACACTTCATTTGATTAGTGAGATAATTTACCTTCCTGTGAATTTGCTCTCTGGCAGTTATTCCCCTCAGGAGAGTTCCCGATTGACTGCGAAGATTATGGGGACATTTAAAAGTTCCCTGGCAGAAGAGCTTTTGCAAATGGAAAAGGATAAGCCAGGGAGTATTTCGCTTAGCGGCGGATACTGCACCGAATGTTTGCGGGAACAGAAGATGAAAGATGCAGAAGAACAGATGATAGACAGCAGCTTCTGTACACGGAGCCGGGGGTTGCCATGCTGTCATCCGGAACGAATGCGTTACTCAATCGAAGCTTTGGGAGGAAATGTTGGCCTGACTGTGACGAAATATTTGCATCAGAAGCTGCTGTGGATGGAAGAAGGAAAGCTGCCGGAATATTATATGCTTGTACTGGGACTTTTGTATTAGCAAAACTTCAGACGTGGTTTATGTTTGAGGTGACTCGTGCTTTCACTGAAAACTGAAGATGAAGCGTGATTCAAGGAGGAAGATAGAAATGGTAAATATTAAGGAAAGTATCGAGCGATTAAAGATAGGGAATGAGAAATTTTTACATAGCAGGAATGAAATCGGAGATATCTCTGAAGCAATCCGGATGGATACTGCGAAAAACGGGCAGCATCCGTTTGCAATCATTATTACCTGCTCAGATTCGCGGGTAATACCGGAGGCTATTTTCTCCTGCGGAGTAGGTGAATTGTTTGTGATTCGTACTGCTGGAAATGTAGTGGATGACAGTGCGCTTGGCAGCATTGAATACGCTGTAGAGCATTTGAACTGTCCCTTAATCGTTATTCTCGGTCATACGAATTGTGGTGCTGTTGGAGCAGCAATTGCAGGAAATGCTGGCGGATATGTAAAGAATATTACGGATAAAATCGCTAAAGTGATAGGTTCAGAAAAAGATCCTTGTAGAGCCAGCGTTATAAATATCAAAAGTACTGTGTCATGTATACGGGTTGCGTTTGCTGACAATGAAGAGATGGCTAATGCAGATGTTGTTGGAGCACTTTATGATATAGAAAACGGGAAAGTGACCTTCCTGGAAAATAATTTACAGAACTTGCTGAATTAAAAATAGCTTGAATTCTGATTTTAAGAGTGTGGTTATGACAGCCACTAGCAATATAGTTGTTACCGGGGTCAGAGAAGGTGATGCGAATGAAAAATCATGAAAAGGCAGAGAAACATCCGCCAGAAAAAGTAATCTTTATGAATATGTGTATGCTGTGTGATGGGGATCAGATACTTGCCCTTGATAAAACGGGCAGCAATTACAGTGGTACGACATTCCCCGGAGGCCATGTGGAAGCCGGGGAGACATTCACGGAAGCGGTCATCCGGGAAATGAAGGAAGAAACGGGATTGACGATTCATCATCCGATACTGAAAGGAATCTATCACTGGTATCGGGATGGTTTACACAATGTCGGACTGCTTTACCGTGCAGAATTATTCGAGGGAGATTTGAAAAGCTCTGAAGAAGGACAGGTATACTGGATTACTCGAGAAGAATATGAGAAAAAGGAACTGGCCGGTGGAATGCGGCAAGTGCTGCAGATCATGTATGATGATAATCTGACGGAGTGTTTTGAGGAATTACAGCCGGATGGGAATTATCTGGAGCATTTGTTCTGAGGAGGAGAGAGGCGTGGGAACACTTTATTTCACAAGACACGGGGAAATAATCTGGAATGTCGAGAATAAGATCTGCGGCGCTACGGATATAACCCTTACAGAGCGTGGGCATAAACAGGCAATTGCACTTGGCAAACAGCTTGCCGCTGAAAAACTGTCAATAGAAGAAATTCTGTATTCGCCTTTGGCGCGGGCTTCTGAGACAGCGAGACATATTTCAGAAGAAACTGGTATCCCCGTAGTGAGCCACGCCATTTAGAATCGCGCTTGCGCGCGAGGGCGTGGCCTTCGTCCTGCATCAAAAAGCGATGCAGGACATATTGCGGATGGAGCCTTGGCTGAAAGAACAAAATTTTGGCCGACATGAATCCACTCCCAGAGATGGACAGGAATTCCAGGCAGCAGCACCAGCCAAACGCGAAGCGTTTTCAAATTGGCTGGTGCGTCCTGCCGCCGAACGTATGTGAGGGGGCGTTTCCGATAAAGCCCATTTCCTGGATCGTTACGATGGTGGGGAGTCGATGATGCAGCTGTGTCAGCGGGTGTATAACCTGATCGATGACATCCGGAAAGATGACCGAACTTATTTACTTGTGGCTCATAATGGGATTGCCCGCGTGGTGCATTCTTATTTTTATAACATGACCAATGAAGAATACGCAGCTTTTGGAATTAAAAATTGTGAAGTAAAAGCTTATGCATGGTGAAACAGAACAGAAGGATTGCGGAGCATATGAAACCAAAATCAGAATTAAGTCAGGAACTGTATCAGATTATGCTGGAAAGAGGATACCAGGAAAGATTTTGTGACCTGATAACACAGAACCTGAATACAGATTTTACAGCACAGAGAATGATCTTTTATCTTTCCCATTACAGCGAACTGCCGGAAGGAGAGATTGTGGATGAGATGCTGGCAATTCTTGGAGACAGGAATCGGATTATGCAGAAAAAGCAGTTGGAACACAGCAACGCAGTATATAATGAGTATCTAAACAGCCGGAGGGAGACGGAATAAAAAACTTTATTATTGTGTTACTGAGCATTGCAAACATCCGTTATTTTAACGCGTACTCCCATGAGATTTACGGTTCAGCATCCTGGATAAAAAGGTAAGCAAACTCAATTGCCTGGCAGGAGATCTGCTTAAGACATTTGTACCGAGTTTGCTTTACCGATTGATACTTTTTTCAGAACTTGGGACGACTGCGGCTGCATATGCGGGACTCGGTGCGGTGATTGGCCATAATTTCCCCGTCTGGCATCGGTTCAGGGGAGGAAAAGGAGTTGCCTGTACCTGTGCTGCGCTGGTCAGTATTTCTTTCGGTTATGGATTGCTTGCCTGCATAATAGGACTGATTGGAGTCTTGATTAGTCATTATCTGCCGATTGGGGCTGTTTTGATACCCGCTGCGTTTATCCTGCCGGCATTTTATTTTTATGGGATTGAAGTGGGGATTCTTACAGTTATCTTGGCTTTGGTGATGCTGCAGCGGCATATGTTGGGCTTGAAAAATATTCTGTCCGGGGCAGTTGGAGAGGGCAGAATATGGAACAGCCGGAAAATGTTACGACACTTTATCATTATACAGATTTTGGCGCACTGGATGGCATTCTGAGTAATGCTGAGCTTCGCCTGAATAACGTGTTGAATATGAACGATGCTTCGGAAATGACGCTTTTTATGAGCAGTCTCTGTAAAGCGGTTGTAGAACGTTTTCAGAATGACGTCGATCTAATCCGGGCACGATGGACAGAAAAGCTTTTTGCTGCGGAAAAAGAAAAGGAATTCATTTATTCTGCTTATGCAGCCTGTTTTTCCTGCTTTCGGGACGATGCTGCGCAGTGGGAACGCTACGCGAATCATGGACGTGGAGTCTGTATGGCATTTCGTTATGAGCTGCTGAAAAAGATGGCTGTTGAACCGTTATCGCTTCAGACGGTATTCTATCGGGATGACGTAGGTGAGCACGAACTGGTCGAGATTATATATCGCCTGATACGCCGCCATAAGGCTCCCTGGGAAATGTCCTGCATCGCTTTTTGATGCAGGACGTAGGTCTCGCCTCGCACTTTAGTGCGACTTTAAATGGCGAGGCTTTCCTTGATTACATCGCCGGCGATTCTGGCAGCACTGAATCATGCGTGGGCAGCGTCGGCGGCATTTAAGCATCCTTCTTTCCAGAGCGAAAAAGAAGTGCGTCTGGTCGTTTCTCCATTTGAGCAGGGCTTTTTCAATGTACAGCCCAGGTATCATATTTCAAACGAACGCATTAAGAAGTATTATCCGGTGGATCTGCAGAAAATGTGTCAGATAGCAGATACAAAAATGGAAGATGTCATTACAGAGCTAATTGTCGGACCGGAGTCCACGCAGTCTGTACCCATTCTGCAGGATTATCTGAGAGATATGGGCTATGAAAAACTGGCTGAGAAAGTGGCTCATTCGGCTTGTCCACTGCGGCAGAAAATGTAAAACCTAAAAAATAATCAGACGATTCACAGATTTTTCACACAAAATTAGCACTCACCTCTTGACATTGCTAACAATTAATGTTATAACTCTCGTAGAACAAAGGAAGAGAGATGGAAAAAATAAAAACAGATTTCATTTCGAATCCGGTTCCAATACAGATAAAAACAAAATTGTTGTGTATAATAAAAGGAGAG
>JAJQGL010000066.1 GCA_021200535.1 Clostridiaceae bacterium
AGACTGCCACGCGAAGCGTGTGTAGATAACGATCATGAAGCTCAGCTTCATGATACAATAGAGTTGGAGGTGAAATATATGCACGTGACGACTACAAAATCAAAAAATGCAGAATCTTTTTACATCATCCAATCATTTAAAAGAAAAGACGGATCAAGTTCATCAAAACATATTAAAAAACTAGGAACGTTAGCGGAACTATCAGAATAGCTAAATACTGACCGAGATGGTGTTTTGGAATGGTGTCGTGAGCAGGCTAAAATTGAAACTGAAAAATACAAAAAGGACAATGAAGAAAAGCGAATCTTAATTCCTTTTTATGCCGATCGTCAGCTCGATTATAATAAGCAGAAATTCTATACCGGCGGGTATCTGTTTTTGCAATCATTTTATTATCACTTAGGACTTCATAAAGTCTGTCGAAAGATTCGTGCAAAGTATAAAGCGGAAGTATAAAAAATAGTCATCTCGTGACAAAACGAAACGATAAAATTCTGTACTACGATTGCACAAATTATTATTTTGAAATTCAAGAAGAAAACGGTGATAAAAAGTACGGAAAAAGTAAAGAACATAGACCGAATCCCATTATTCAAATGGGATTGTTTACGGATGGAGATGGTATTCCACTTGCATTTTCTTTGTTCCCTGGAAATAGCAATGAACAAACTTCGCTGAAACCATTGGAGCAAAAAGTGCTTCAGGAATTTGGCTGTGAAAAATTTATTTACTGCAGCGATGCTGGACTTGGTTCGGAATCTATCCGTGAATTTAACCACATGGGCAAGCGTGCTTTTATCGTCACACAGTCTATTAAAAAGCTAAAAAAAGAGGAAAAAGATTGGGCTCTCAATCCTCAAATTTTCGCCGTATTTCGGACAACAAAGAAGTAGATATCTCTACCTTAACTGATAACGAAAAAGAAACGTTATACTACAAAGATGAACCTTACACAACAGCTAAACTGCATCAGCGTTTGATCGTTACGTATTCTCCTAAATACGCAGCATATCAAAAACAGGTACGACAGAAACAAATAGATCGTGCCACAAAAATGGTTGAAAAAAAACGCTGTAAAAAAGCAAAGAAAAAATCCAAATGATCCAGCAAGATTTATATCCAAAACTGCCGTTACTGAAGACGGGTATTTATTCCAAAATGTCAAGAGCTGCCAACCTTTAATCTATTTTAAACGTTCCCAATTATTCGGTAATCCCATTATACTACAAATTTTTCCAATTGGAATTGATTTAAATGATTCTGACAGATCATCGAGTAGAGCTTCAATTTGGTTTTGATAATGTTCAAATTTTTTTTGACAGTAGCATTTTTAGGGCGATCATTAATGCAAAGTAGTTAATTTTCGCCTGCTCTTTCTCGAAGAGCTTTTCTCTTTACGTGGAAAGCGAACCAGAAAAGATACCTGTCCTTCTAGGCAGGAGACCTGAATTTCTCCCTGATGCTCGGTTATAATATTTTTGGCAATAGTTAGTCCCAGACCATAATGTCCGGTATCGCTGCGGTTTGCATCACTTCTGAAAAAGCGGACAAAGATTTCCGATCTGTCCTGCTCCGGGATAAAGCCGGGGTTGGAAATTGTCAGAATGATTCCAGCCTTTTCCTGATGCAGATGTATTGTTATGTCACCCGTTCCGGCACTATGGGAAAGCGCATTATCCATCAGGATAGAGACTAGTCGGCTTAACTGACTGGGATTTCCATAGATTGTGATGTTTTCCTCTATCTGATATTCCAGCTTTCGCTCCATTTCAAATGCAACGCTTTCAAAGGGAAGAATCCCGCCCAGCACAAGACGGCTTAAATCTAACGGTTCCATCTGGGTAGCTTCACACTCTGTCCGCACCAGTGTGAGAAGCTCACTGACCAATTCAGCCATCCGATTGCTCTCAGAACGGATATTGTTCAGCCATTTGTTTGTGCCGATTTCCCGCTCCAATAGCTCTGCATTGGCCTCCACTACGGAAACCGGCGTTTTTAGTTCATGTCCTGCATCGGAGATAAACTGACGCTGGCGGCGGTCGCTTTCTTCCAACGGCCGGATGATCCATCGGGCAAGAGCGATGGTACAGAGAAAGAGAACCGCCACCATCATTGCGCCCAGGAGCAATGTATTGCGGAACAGGGCGGTAAAGCTGTCTGAGATCAGGGTATTATCCATCAATGCGATCAGCGTGTATGTTTCCTCGTGACGGATAGAATAGATAAAATTGCCATAGGTTCCCTGTGTTCGGTTTATGTCCAGCAGTTGTTCCGCCACCTCAGTAATCTGGCTTTCCGTGTATAGGGTACCATTGCCCAGATCTACGCTGAAGGGCTGCCCCTCCGCATCAAGAGCTACAGAGTAAAAGGATGCGAGAAGATACCGTGTGCTGTTCTGCTCTGGCATATCGTCCTGATTGAACGAACTGTCTCTCTGGGGAGGTTGTTCTCCATGCCGATTCTGGTTTGGATTTCTGTTTTTCCGATTCTGGCTTGGATTTCCGTTTTTCTGATATTGATTGCTATAAATTTCCAGCATATCCAGATTTTTCTGATATAGTTCCTGATAGCTGATGATATATATTGCAGCCAAAGTTACTGTGAACACCAGCAGAAAAATTGTCATAACGACTGCCACAATTTGGTGCCGGGACCGTTGAAATACACTGTAATACTGTTTTTTATTCACATTTCCACCTCAATTCATATCCGGCGCCGCGAACGGCTTTAATTTCCACGTTGGAACCAACAAAAGCCAGTTTTTTCCGGGTGAAGGAGATATAGACCTCGACTTTGTTGTATTCCGATTCATTTTCATAGCCCCATATTTTCGTCGCCATTTGCTCTTTGGATAAAATGTGTCCCTGATTCGAAAGAAGATATTCTAGAATTTGGCATTCCTTTTCACTGAGATGGACGCTCTGTTCGGTGGAGCTGCAATGCAGTGTAAGCGACTTGACATCCAGAGCCAGATCGCCGATACACAGCTTATCTTCTACAAAAGGCAGTCCTCTGCGGCATAAGGCACGTACCCGTGCCAATAGTTCCCGTGGTTGAAATGGTTTCGTTAGATAATCATCCGCTCCGGCATCCAGGCCAAGAATCTTATCATCCAGTTCCCCTTTTGCCGTTAGCATTAAAATGGGAGTGCGGATTCCTGCTTTTCTGCACTGGGTTACAATCGTCAGACCCGACAGGCCAGGCAGCATGGCATCCAGAATCGCACCGTCATATTGTCCGCTGCATATCGCCATAAGACCGTCATCGCCGCGAAAAAAACAATCCACCTGATATCCTTCCTGCTGCAGAAGTTCTTCAAGCGCATCTGCCATCCGTGGTTCGTCTTCTACCAACAATAGTTTCATTGCCGGGACCTCCTTTGAGTGTTTGATAGTATAGTAAGATTACTATACCATAGAAACCTTGAAAAAAGATGTAAAATTTCAAGCTTTTTTCAAGGTTTCTATGGTAGCATGATCAAAACGAGAAAGGAGAATATTTACATGAGGAAAATAACAGCGCTTTTTTGTACAGCGGCGATGGTTATAGGGATGACTGCCTGCGGCGGTACTTCCTCAGATTCTGAAACAGAAGAATCCAGTGCAATATCGTCTGACAAAGAGGACATTGAATCTACCCTGAATCTTGCAAACAACACAGACTACACATGGAGCTATGATTCCGGTTCAGATGCATGGGTAATGTCTATTGTTTCCGCTGTGGCATACCCGGAGATTGAAGATGAGGAGGGCGTCTCAGTATGTGTTCCCGGCGGTTATGTTACTGGTATTGACAGCGATGGAGACGGCGAAGCTGATGTGACATCGGACAGCTATTCGGAAGAGGTCAACGGTTCATTGCTCATTGACTATGATATGGAAATTACCAGTACGAACGGTCAGGTTTACACAGCCGCTACGGCTCCTGTGATTCTTAACACCGGTGCAGCGGGCTACTCTTCTTCCAGCAACACTACTGCAGCTACTACTTATGCTTCTGAAGGCTACATCAATGTTTCGTGCGGCAACCGTGGTAAGCAGGATACTGCCACGGACGAGGATGGCAATACCTATTACACAGGCGATGCGCCTTCGTGCCTGTCTGATCAGAAAGCTGCAGCCCGTTTCGTAAAGTATAACATTCTGCTTGGAAATCTTCCAGGCAGTGTGGATTATTTTGTTTCCACCGGCGGTTCCGGCGGCGGCGCGCATGCATCGATGTTTGCAGCGACATCTAACAATTCTGACTTTTATCCATATCAGGAAGAAGTAGGGGCTGTCGGCTGCTATCTGAAAGAGGACGGAACTTATGCCACCACGGTCACCATTGATGGGGAAGAGGTTTCTTTGTCTGATGGTGCATGGGGCTGCATTGCTTACAGTGCCATCACTTCCCTTTATGAGGCAGATATGGCAATGGCATTTGAATATTATATGGATACGGATTATGAGTTCGGCTCCGACTTCCAGGCGCAGTTGGCAGAGTATCTCTCTGAGGAATATATGGAGTATATCAATGGGCAAAATCTGACCGTTAAGGAATCTGACGTGGGCTTTGATCTGGATGGAGACGGTAAAACGAATAGCACCATTGATCTGACTATTGAATATGATGAGGAGTTGTATGCCGATACGAACGGCTATGGCGGTTCCTACCTTGACCTTTATCTGGCTGAATTTGTTTCTAATCTGCAATGGTATCTGGATAATCTGGATTATGCAGATTGCTGGACATGGTTTGACAAAGATGGTAATGCGCTGTCTGATGAGGATGTGGCCGCAATGAGCAGCGAGGAAAAGGCAAAAGCCTTTATTGAAGGCCGTTATACCGCTGGCAGTTCCGGCGGAAGAGATGGCGGCATGGACGGCGGAAAAGGCGGTATGGACGGCGGAAAAGGCGGTATGCCTGATGGCGGAATGCCGGGAAATATGGGCGGCAAAGAAAGCACTTCGGACGATAGTGAGACGTCGGAAAGTAATGACAACGGTAATCTTCCGGATGGCGAGGCGCCGCAGGGCATGGATGAGAGTAATCTTCCGGATGGTGAAGCGCCGCAGGGCAGCGAAGCTTCTTCTGATACTGACGAAAATAAGAAAAGCTCTTCTAACACCAACAAGAACGTCGACAGCAGCGGCGATACCATGGATGTGGGTACTCCTGACTCAGGTACTACACAGGCTGCCGGCAGTTCCACGGATTCTGCTAATTACTCTAGCTACGAGGAGATGGTGGAGGCTTATGCCGCTGATATTGAAGAAATTGAAGCTGGGGACGAATATGGAAACAATCTCGTCTCTCTCTACAATCCTCTGAATTATATCGGCGAAGAGGATACGGAGGGGGCTGCATGGACGCGCATTGTTATGGGGGCTTCTGAAGGAGATATGTCCATGTTCACTTCCCTGAATCTTCAGATCGCCTGGCTGAATGCAGGGACAGATTGTGAAATTGAGTGGCAGTGGAATGGTGGTCATGTACCTTCTGAGATTCTGAGCAGTTCCTTTGCATTGTATGTTGACCAGATGTATGCCGAGTATGCCGGCGGTGCGGAAGTAAAAACTGCTGAGGCAGAGACACAGACTGCAAATGGAACTTCCACAGAAGCCGCGGGTACTGATTTGACCAGCTGGGTGGACTACTCTGATATCCAAAACGTATCGTTTTCTCTGGCAGATGCGGTTTCTTACCGTACTGCGGGAGCCAGCAAGGCCATACCGGGCTTCGATGTTATTGACTACGGACAGGAGGATTATGTATTCGGTAGCAGCACGCAGGACGCACGGCACTGGAATACCTTCCTGCTGGAAATTTTCCAAGAGCATGAGGATACGCTTTCGGATTTGTTTAATGCGAATAACTAATAAGGAAGGGGTGTTTCGCTGGAAATGTGAAGCAAATCTTTTGAAGATGTCGGGTGTGCCCGGTTATTTGTAACAGAATAGCCGGGCACTTTGTTTGCGCGCCATGGGCGCGCTCTAACGGGTGATTTGATTTTTTACTTCTATATTCTATATCAAATGAAAAATGTTTTCAGCATCTATAAGCGGTGAGCGACAATAGCATATCAATGGAAAAAAGTCTCAAAAAGTGTACTTTTTGAGACTTTAACTATCGAAAG
>JAJQGL010000033.1 GCA_021200535.1 Clostridiaceae bacterium
ATTCCCTGCTCTATTCCTTGCTTTAGACCTTGTTCTTTTCCCCGCTCTATTCCTTTTTGCTCTGCTTCCTTCGCTGCTTCTTTTGCTGCCTCATATCTTTCACTCTCGATATATTCCAGCAGGATTTCTTTTTCATCATACATTGCTAACATAATCGTCACAACCTCCCTCCTGAGCGACTCTGTCGCGAAGAGGCGGCAAGAAATTCGCGAAGGCGATTTCTTGTCTGCCATCAGAGTTATTTGTTTTCATTCGGAAACAAATAACCGTATGAGAAATAAGCTATCGAGCTTATTTCTCATAATGCCTTCTTTTCTTAGCGATACAAATATCACATTTCCATTTTTACCATCAGCCGCACCCACAGGAAGCGGCTAATGGTAAATCGAATAATTTCGGTTGACGCTGGCGGAGCTTCAACCGCCAAACAAAGTAAAAACTGGGCTAGCGGGATTCGAACCCACGAGTGCAGGAGTCAAAGTCCTGTGCCTTACCGCTTGGCGATAGCCCATCATTTTATTTAAAATAATATACTGATACCATTTTGACGATACATCTATAATTCAGATAAACAACATGATACAATGATAAGTAGACCGAGCACGCCTGCATATGAGGGTGCAGCATGATTCTCATGACTCATTAGATTCATAATGGAATCGTTTGATTCATGATATTCCGCAGATAATCTATCAGAACAAATAATTATAACAAGGAGAGAAAGGTGGATACTGGGATTCGAACCCAGGGCCTCCAGAGCCACAATCTGGCGCGCTAACCAACTGCGCTATACCCACCATAGCGTGCCAGAAGGGATTCGAACCCCCGACAACCGGCTTAGAAGGCCGATGCTCTATCCAGCTGAGCTACTGGCACGTATAAGAGCGGGTGATGGGAATCGAACCCACGTATCCAGCTTGGAAGGCTGGTGTTCTACCATTGAACTACACCCGCATGATGTATAAATCGAAGCTCTAATAATTTGCTTCTGTCTATTATATTGTATACCTATACGCCGCAAATCGGGGTGACAGGATTCGAACCTGCGACCCCCTGATCCCAAATCAGGTACACTAGCCAAACTGTGCCACACCCCGAATCGTTGTTTTGCAACCGTCTTATCCGCGACGCAAGTAAAATTATATTACAGCAAGCGATCAATGTCAACACTTTTTTTGATTTTTTTCTTTTGTTTTTCTTCTGTTTTTCTTTTGCAAGGTTTTATAATTCCATTTGTTCAACAAGGCGGTTATCCTTTATTTTTACGCGCTTTTTTTAATTCATCCCCTGTTTTTTCGTACTGTTCCAAAAACGCCGGCATTTTTTCCTTGATTGTCTCCCACTCGTCCTGTTTTGCCAAATCATTCAGCTCTTCTGCCATGTCGCCCAGCGCCATGGCGCCCACCTGTCTCGACACACTTTTCAGTGCATGTATTTCTATCAGATACTCCCGCTTATTATCCGTTTCCAGAATATTCTGAAACTGCTTTATCCGATCAGGAATCGCCTGACAATATGATTCCAGAATAATTTGATATAATTCCTCGCTCTGAAGCATATTTATAGCACCCTTTATATCCAGTCCCGGCACAGGTTCATCTTCTTCCGTACCCTCAACAGCAGCTGCAATATATGCATCTGCCGAAAAATAGTCCGTGTCACCATCCCCTGTCCGCGCAGGCACCGGATTCGGCGCTTTTTTGATTTTTTCCGGAGGCAGCCATTGGCGAAGCTTCTCCAACAGTACCTTTACCTCCACAGGCTTCGGCACAAAATCATTCATCCCCTCCCGGATAAATTCTTGTTCAATCCCATCCGCTACATTGCCGGTCAACGCTATAATCGGCACATCACGGTAATTTTCATAAAAGCTTCTAATAATATGTGTTGTCTCAACTCCATCCATTTCCGGCATCATGTGATCCATAAAAATCAGGTCATACTGCTTTCCGGCGATCAGATCAATCGCCTCTTTTCCACTCTGCGCTGTGTCAATCTGCATTTCAAGCGGTTCCAAAAGCCCCACATCCACCTGCAGATTAATCAGGTTATCATCTACCATCAGCACACGCGCTTCCGGGGCAACAAAATGAATGATCTGTTCGTTTGCCGCTCTGCCGATCTGCAGTTCTTCCCCATTTAAAAATGCAGCCACCAGATTTGTCGAAAATGGGCGCTTCATAATCCGCAAATTTTCCTGTGCAAATTTCAGTGTACTGTAATAATCCGCCAAAAGAATCACAGAAATATTTCTTCGTACTGCAACGAAATCTACAAGCATGTCTCCCCAATGATTCTCATCTGTAAAAAGATAGCGCTTTTCTTTAAAATCCACCACAGGTATCAGTGCGCAGGAAGTAATATCCTGATAAGAAACCCTCAGCTGGTCTAATATTTCATGCAAAGCACGGCGCAGCGCGCCTTCCGGCAGCATAATATATACAATATGGCTGTCCGGATTTTCAATCTGAATGCTTGTATCTGTAATGGCAATCCTCTGCGGAATCTGCACGGAAAAACAACTGCCTTCTCCATAGGTGCTCTCTACGGTAATCTGTCCATGCATCATATCGACGAGATTTTTTGTAATCGCCAGCCCCAGCCCGGTTCCCTCAATATTGCGGTTTCTTTTGCTGTCTACCTGCTGAAACGACTCAAAAATCCCCTTCAAATCCTGCTCTTTAATGCCAATGCCGGAATCCCGGACACTCATATCCAGAATAATATTTTCTTCATCTGTTCTTTGAAAATCTATGTTCAAAACAATCGAACCATTCTGGGTGAACTTAACCGCATTATTCAAAATATTTACCACAACCTGACGGATACGATTGCTGTCTCCCCGCAGCCGAACCGGAATTTCCGGATTGATTTTTAATATCATTTCAACGTTTGGGTTTGAAACCTTTGCCTGCATCATATTCATGATTTCCAGAGCCAGCTCGGACACAGAATACAGCTCTTCGCGCAAATGCATCTTGCCTGCCTGAATCTTGGAAAAATCCAAAATATCATTGATCAAAGACAAAAGTGCTTTTCCCGAAGTCTGAATCTGTCTGATATAGTCTCTTGCATCACGGTTCATCTGCTCACGGAGCGCCATCTCTGCCATTCCAATCACGGCATTCATCGGAGTACGAATTTCATGGCTCATATTTGCCAAAAAATCCGACTTCATCTGCGCTACTTTTTTTGCCTCTGTCTCCGTCTCCATAACCTGATATCGGCTGACCGTAAGTTCTATCAGTGTTTCTACAACCGTCTCCAGGTAATCAACCGCTTTCCTTATCTCGCGCTTTGTCGTAATATTTACTTTCTGCAGGGCTTTCCAAAAACGGTGCGGATTGACATCGATTTCCAATGCTTTTTTCCGGAAGAAATACATATCCGGCTCAGATGTCAGCACCTGACCGCCGTAAAACACAGCGACAACCTCGTCCTCCAGAAGCAGCGGCACCATGAAATTGACCAGGCCAATATGACAACGGTAAACAATAGACTTCTTTCCGTCTATCACTTCACGGATTCTTTCCGCAATACACTTTTCACACGCCTCATATCCTACCGGGGACATCCGCACATATTTCCGGCAAAGCTCGGAGAAACAGCTGCAATCTGTTACCATCTCTCCCTGAATGGTCAGCACAACCGCAGCAAAGCCCATTAGCCGGGAAAAATTATCCTGAATCTTCTGCATACTTTTTATGTCAAATGTCTGGTTCAGTTTCTCATCTTCCATGGCTCTCCCCCTTTCCCCGGATTGATCTTACAATTTCCTTTCAATTTCTGTATCCTGCTTTTTCCGGACAATCGAAAAAATCACATTCAAGTTCATTACAAATTCATATAATCTCTGCTGGTTGACCATTCCCCAGTCAAAAGCAACTGCAACATAGCCAAACATGAGGTCATTTGCATGGAGCGGAGTAAAAATTACCTGATTTTCCTTCTCATACATCGACTGCATATTTGCCAGCTGCTCATGAAAATGATATGGCAGCCTTACAATCTGAAATCGTTTTTCGTATTCCACGGCAATCCATTCTACCATGTGTTCCAAATCAATACTTCCCTTTTGCAGAACCGCATGCTCATCCTGAAGAAATTCTTCACTGATACAAATGCGCAAATCTGTATACCGAATGTCATAAATATATTTGTGCAGGTGCTTCGCCAGTTCTTCTACCTTATTGTACTGTGTCATTTTTTCCAGCATACTGCACATGATATTCATATGATTGATATTGGAGGAATATTTGTTATACACAGTCAGCAGCGCTTTATTTGCCTTAACATAGTCCCGCTTCATGCATCCGCAGGATTCGCCGAAATGACAGGTATATCCCACCCGCTCATTCTCTTCGTGGGGCGTCTTGCCGCTCAGAAATATACTGACCGATTTCATAACGCTCTGTCCGATTTCTTTTATTTTATAAGAAGCTGTTGTCAATCTGGGGGTATAATACTGCCCCAGCTCGATCTGGTCAAAGCCTGTTACAATCACATCCTCCGGCACAGAGTAGCCATGCTCCGATAAAACATCAATCGCTGTCACTGCCATCAGATCATTTGCACAGATAATGGCGTCCGGCAGCTCCTGATCATCTACAAGAAATCCCTGTACCACTTTTCTTGCCGGCCACTCCCAAAACTCTCCGTATCCAATCTGGTCACTGCTGACAGGAATTCCATATTCTGACAGAACCTTCCGGAATATGGCTTCTCTTCGGTCTGAAAAATAATTATTCTTCATGCCTCCGACAAAATTAATCCGTTTGCAGCCATGCACTTTCACAACATGGCGCACAAGTTCTTCAAAGGCAGGCTCCCAGTCAAACAGCACATTATATGCGTTTTTGTGTTTTCTGTCCACAGAAATAACCGGGATTCCCGCTTTGTTTGTCCGCCTGATCAAACGGTCTGCCACACTCTCATCTTTTATGGTTTCTGACATCACAACCAATGTGCAAAGCCGCTCATAGGTAATCAGATCCAATATGGCTTTTTCACCGTTTTCAGATAAATCCCCATTGAACAAGTCATCATTCATATTAAAAATCTGCACATAATAATTGTTCAGTGCAGCTTCGCGGCAGATAGCACGCACCATAGAGCCCTGCGGCTCCCACTGTACCTTTGCTATGCAAATAGCAATCACCGGCTTTTTCAATGTTTCCATAAAAGTCCTCTTTTCTGCGCATACTCCCTGCGCATGTTTCCAATCACCTGTTCTTTTTCCCGTATGACTCCCTCTCACATTTTCAATCACCTGCTCTATTTCTTATGCGAATCTCCGTGCACGTTTTCAATAATCTGTTCTACTTCCTGTATAAATTTCTGCATTTCTTCCTGTGTCCCGATAGAAATCCTCAAATAGTTTTCAATGCGCGGCTGATTTGCAAATCTCCGCACAAAAATATGTTTCTCCCGCAGTGCATCAAAAAACACAACTCCCGGAACAGACGAATGGCAGGCAAAAATAAAGTTTGTCTGGGAATCCCCAAATGTAAAGCCCAGACGCTTCAGCTCCTTTTTCGTCCATTCTCTGGTGGCAATCACTTTCCTGCAGGTCTCTTCAAAGTATGCAGTGTCCCGGATAGCCGCCACACCCATTGCCACCGACAGGCGCGTCATCGGATAACTGTTAAAGGAAAAACGCACGTCATTCATAGCATGGATTAAAGCCTCCTGCCCTATCGCATGTCCAATTCGCATACCCGCAAGGGAACGCGATTTGCTAAAGGTCTGCACAATCAATACATTGTCATACTTCCGGACCAGTTCTAAAGCGCTCAGATCACTGAAATCCACATACGCTTCATCAATAATCACGACAACATCCTGATTTTGCAATACGATTTCTTCCAGCGCCTGAATACTTTGCCCGACACCGGTCGGCGCATTGGGGTTTGCCAGGACCACCCCGCCATTTTCCCTGTAATAATCTTCCCTGACCACTTCGAAGTTTTCATCCAGCGGTACTTTTTCATATGGAATCTGAAACAGCTCCGCCCAGACATCATAAAAAGAATATGTAATATCCGGAAAAAGAATCGGCTTTTTGGAATTAAAAAAAGTCATAAATGCAATCGCAAGCACATCATCCGAACCTACCCCAACAAAAACCTGTTCCCTTTTCACTCCATTGTATTCTGCGATAGCGTCAACCAGCTCTGCAGAAGCCGGATCCGGATACAGGCGGAGCATGCTTTCGTCAAACTGGTCAAGTGCCTCCCGAACCTTTGGCGACGGCGGGTAAGGGTTTTCATTCGTGTTGAGTTTAATCATATCATCAAGCTTTGGCTGCTCTCCCGGCACATAGGGATTAGTTTTGCGCAAATTATCTTTCCAACTGCTCATCTTTTCCTCCATTCTGAAGCGTCACAAATCCGAGGCTGAAAAATACTCGTCAGAGATTTTTTCAACCTTGTTGTCTCCTGTTCATATCCCAATCACTTACCGGACTGGTAGCTTTCAGCCAATTTTTCAAACGCCCCAAAGGAACGGCGAATCATTGCCGGGTCGACACAATAGGCGATACGCACATACCCTGGGCAGGCAAAGGAGCTTCCCGGCACCAAAAGCAGATTGAACTCTTTTGCCTTTGCCGCAAATGCGCTGTCATCTTCCTCTAATGCCTTTACCCACATATAAAAAGCGCCCTGCGGCTTTGCACACTCAAATCCCAGCTCCTGCAGCTTGCCATACAGCAGTTTCCGGTTTGCATCATACACGGAAATATCCGTTGCCGCACCCAGACATTTTGCCACGGTCAGCTGCTGCAGAGACGGCGCATTGACAAAACCTAAGATTCTTGTGGCAATCGTCGCGGCATTGAGGACATTTTCAAAATCATCCGCCTCATCCGGAATGACAAGATACCCGATTCGCTCTCCCGGCAGGGAAAGTGATTTGCTGTATGAATAGCCCACAATAGTATTTGCGTAATATTTCGTAAGGTATGGCACCTGTATGCCGTCATAGACAAGTTCACGGTATGGTTCATCTGCAATCAGATAGATTGCTGTGCCATATTCCTTCTGTTTTTCTTCTAATATAGCAGCAAGTCTTTGTATTGTCTCTTCGGAATACACTACGCCGGTCGGATTATTGGGCGTATTCACAATAACCGCCTTCGTGCGTGCCGTAACCATCTGCCCCAGCCTGTTCAAATCCGGCTGAAAATCGGGTATGCTTGGCGGAACGGCAACCATAACGCCATCATAATTTGCAACGTAATTGTTGTACTCTCCAAAATACGGTGCAAAGGCAATCACCTCATCCCCAGGGTCAAGCAGTGTTTTTAATATCACATTTAACCCGCCTGCTGCCCCAACTGTCATGATGATATTTTTTCCGGAAAAGCGGGTGCCAAAGTTCTGATTCAGGGAGAGGGCTATCGCCTCCCGAACCTCTTCAAATCCGGCATTGTTCATATAACCGTGAATTTTATTGGGAGCTTCTTCTTTCAATACCTTAATGATGTTTTCCTTTACCTCCGCAGGCGGCTCGACGCTTGGATTGCCCAAGCTGAAATCAAATACATTTTCTGCCCCGTATAATCCGGCAAGCCGTTTTCCCTCTTCAAACATAGCCCTTGTAACAGAGCTGCCCTCTACATATTTTAACATTTTATGTGCTATCATTTTCCCTGCAATTTTCCTTTCTTCCGATTTTCTTTCCCCTGTTAAATCACACTGTATTTATGAGCGTGCTGCTCTTTACACACTCCCCCTAAACAGTATAACATAAATTGGCGTCATATGTTATTTTTATTCGCCATATTCACAATTTTTCTGGCTCTTTTTTAAATCTTTTTCCGCTCGTTTCTAAGTCTTTGCTGCGTCGGACAGCTTGCTGGACGCTTTTGCGCATGTCGGTGGAGGACTGTGAATAGTAACTTTGAATCTAATTTTTTAATAAAAAAGGGCTTGCTTTTTGGAATCAGGTTTGCTATAATGTCACTGTTGCGGTTGACGAGGCACTATTAAAAGCTTATCACCGCCGGTTTGTTTGATCTATATTTATAGAAAGCAAATGCAATATATTTTGCGCGATTAGCTCAGCTGGCAGAGCACCTGACTCTTAATCAGGGTGTCCAGGGTTCGAACCCCTGATCGCGCACTGGAGTCCTTGTTTGGCGCTTGCGCTGGGTAGGGGCTTTTTTTGTGCAGGCACATCTTTATTCTAATTCCATATATTATAGTAATATCTCTTTTGCGGAGGTCTACTGCTATTTGTTTCTGAGCGAAAACAAATAGCTTTGATGGCAGAAGAGAAATTGCATACGCAATTTCTCTTCGCCTCTTCGCAATAAATCGCTCAGAAATGAGGTCTTTTATGCACCCGGTTTTCCAAAAGCTTTCCTGCACCCTGCAATGTAACCGAAAACTGAACCGAAAAGCTGTCTGTATGAAACGTTCCTGGGACGAAGTTTCCCATATCCTTGACCATGCCTGTGCCCGCAAACGCCGCTGTCCCGGAAAAAGGAAACAGCATCACTGAAAAACAAACGGCATCACCGAAAAAACAAATGGCATCACCGAAAAAAGCAAAAAAATGCTGCGGCATTTATCCGCAGCACCTCTTTTAGGCTTTTACACATATATTTATTTAAGTGTAACCTTAGCTCCCTCTGCTTCCAGCTTTGTCTTAATCTCTTCAGCCTCTTCTTTTGCAGCGCCTTCTTTAACAACCTTAGGAGCGCCGTCAACAACTTCCTTTGCCTCCTTCAGGCCTAAACCGGTTACTTCACGTACCACCTTGATAACCTTAACCTTGTTAGGACCAACTTCTGTAAGCTCTACATCAAATTCATCCTTCTCAGCTGCTGCATCTGCTCCGCCTGCTGCACCTGCTGCCACAACAACGCCTGCTGCTGCAGATACGCCAAACTCTTCCTCACAAGCCTTTACTAAATCATTTAATTCTAAAACAGTCATGCCCTTGATAGCATCAATAAATTCCTGAGTAGTCATTTTTATTTTCCTCCATATTTTCTTTCATTCTAATTTTTTATTATCTTATGCCTCTGCTGCATTGTCACCCTTCTCAGCGATCTGATTAAGAACACGCGCAAGATTTGTAATCGGTGACTGCAAAGAACCAAGCAACTTGGAAATAAGCTCTTCTCTGGAAGGAATATTTGCAAGTGTTTTGATTCCCTCGATATCGTAGAAGGTTCCTTCTACAACAGCGCCCTTAAACTCCAGCGCCTCTGCCTCTTTTGCCATATTGTTGAGAATCCTGATCGGAGCGGTTGCGTCCTCTTTGGAAATTGCGATAGAAGATGGTCCGTCTAACAGATCATTCAGCTGTTCAAAATCGCTTCCCTCAAATGCACGCTTCATCAAAGTATTTTTATATACCTTGTACTCACATCCTGCCTCTCTAAGGTTCTTGCGAAGCCTTGTGTCCTGCTCAACAGTCAGTCCGCGGTAGTCAACCAATACGACTGTGGCAGCACCTTCAACCTTCCCCTTAATCTCATCAACGATAGGCTGTTTGATGTCAACTTTTGCCATGAGTGAAATCTCCTTTCCTGATTAGTAATGTCTGCGCCAGCAGACAGTTCCGTTTTGTCTGCAAATATTTCAGCATAATGTACGGATTATTCTGAAATGTCTACCGTTCACTGCACGCAATCTAATAATGAGTATAAAAAAACCTCTTTGCGCCCAGACGCAAAGAGGTGTCCATTCAATTTATGAAATCCATCCTCCTCGGCAGGCGGTTGTCCTTACACCGGTTATCCGGCACCTGCTGTCTACGGCAGTGTGATTCTGCATTTACAAAACCTTTGCTATATTAGCACAGACTGCCGGAAGATGTCAAGCGTTTTTCACTGTTTACTTTGCTGTTTACTTGACAGTGACCTTAATTTTCGCTTTTTTGCCATTGTAAGTCTGAATAGTAATTACAGCAGTTCCTTTTTTCTTTGCTTTCAATTTGCCGGAGGAAGTTACCGATACGACTGATTTTTTGCTGCTCTTATAAGTATATTTGTTACATTTGCAGCCCGCCGGGACGTTACAGCTGATCTGTTTTTCCTTTCCTTTTTTCAAAGTAAGTTTTTTTGCAGCCGTAATCTTATACGGTGCTTTCCACACACGGATTACTGCACTCCCCTGGTAACCGTTTTCTGCCGTTGCGGTAATCGTTACCTCCCCGGCTTTTAGTGCCTTAACTTTTCCGGCTGCTGACACCGTGGCAACAGTTGGATCACTGGACTGCCAGCCTGTAATCTCCGCCTCATTAAGCTTCTTTTTAAAAGCTGCGGTCAGCTTCACGCTCTCTCCGACACCAACACGGATTCCCCGGCGGGGCGTAACTGCAAGCTCCGTTACTGTCACCTGTACCTGTGCGGTCAGCCCGCCCTGTGCATGCGCTGTGACAACTGCTGTTCCCGCGCCGTTTGCCGCCACTTTACCATCCGAAGTTACCACTGCAACAGAAGCGTCTGAGGTTGTATAATACACAGTCTGCAGCGCGGATTCCGGACTGACCGCAGTCTGCAGCGCAGTGCTCTGTCCGCAGGCCAGCTCCAGTTCTGTATCTGTAATCGTAAGCGTTTCCGCTGCTACAGCAGTATCCGGTTCCGTTTCTCCTGAAATTTCCAGCGCATCTACGTCTAAACCGTAACTGTTTAAAAGCTTGACAGTCACGGTATGTGTCCCGCTTGTCAGCCCGGTTTTTCTATAAAATGCACAACGCTCACTGCTGTCTTTCAGCGTAACTGTCTCTGCCAAATCCGCATCTTTGTCAAAAGTGACACTGATTTTCGTCCCCGTTGAATTTGCGCCCAGCAGAGCGATTCCGGTTCCGGAAAAGGAATAGGTCAATGTATCGCCTTTCTTTGTCAGCTTGGAAAGTGTTCTTCCGTAATTTGTATAGCTCTGGCTCTGCAGGCGCTCGACCGAGCCGCTGTATACGACAGAAGAATCCATATCATCCACCCTCGTAATGCTGCTGACGCCGCCTGCCGCTGCCTTTACTTTAAGATTGTCAAATGCATTCTGGCAGAATGCGCTTCCGAGAGCCACCCGCCCGGAATTTACCACAGAAGAACTGACTGTTTTTTTCGCCACCTTCACATGGTTGATATATGCAGTAACTGTGTTGTCCTGCACCTTTAATTTCAGATTATTCCATCGTCCCGGAGAAACTCCCTCCACCTTTGATTTTGCAAGCTTTTCACCATTGCAGTACAAAACCCATGTGCCATTCTTATAAAGACGGAGCCAGAAACCATTTTCCTCGCTGGACGCCGCATTAAACCTCGCGCAAAGCGCCGCATAGTTGTTTTTTGATTCCGTATCGTCGAGCCTGACATCTACCGATACCACGTAATCTTTCCAGGTATCATCACCGACAGAAGTAACCGGATTAACTGCCGTACCGCTCCATCCGGAACCAAGCGTTTCCTGGTTAATCTGCTGGCGCAGCACGTAGTTTCCGTTTGCATCTGCCACTACCTCAAACGCACCGTTTTTATCATTGGTATAACGCGGCGTACCGCCCCTGCGTTCTATGTAGTCTGCAGAATATTCAAAATCGTCCGTATATGGCAGCGACAGTGCTGTCTTTTTGCTGCTGTTATCGACATTTGTTGCCGCCTTGCGCGCAGAATAATCAGTCTGCCCCTCTGTTGTCGTCAGCGTCACCATAGAATAAGGTGCTGTCGTAATGGTATAGACAGCAGTTCCATTTCCATTTTCCGGCGTAATCGTGCTGATTTTCTTTAACCAGCCGGCATCATAGGATTCCCCTTCGCTGCTGGTCTTTGTTTCCCAAACGGAAACATTGGAAAGTGCCTTGTCTGTGTTTTTAACCTGAATCTGATAAGTACGTTCTGTCTTGCTGTCATTGGTAATCACCATGGAATAATCGCCGTTTTCATCCATAGCAGTCAGATAGTCGTCACTGGTATCCGTAATATAGTGATCTGTCTGCGTACCATCGCCGTAAGAAGCGCTGTCTACAATCTGCCAGCCCTTTTTTATAAAATTCGTAAAATGCATTGCCATCACCAGGCCATTTGTGTTCTGATAAAACCCGGACCATGGCTGGTTTGCAGAAATCAGCTGCTTTGGATAGTATACAGCTCCATCATAGTACGAAGCAATCGCCGGCTGAAATTCGTACATGGTCATATCAGACTGCGCCATGCCGATAATAATACGGTTTGCAATATCAAGCATTCCGTTTGTACCGGAGGTTGATACCCCATCCGTTGTATTGTTCGAGCCAAAAATCGAATCTGTCGCCACAGAAGCGCCTTCGCTGAACCAGATCTCTTTCTGATAGGTATCGTGAAGCTTTTTTACATTGTCATCCATATAGGAATTGTAATGACAGCCAATCACATCCACCGCATTGCGGTAGTCCTCGTCCTTGAGCATTTCTGCCGCAGCTTCCATGGTATCTGTCTCATCCGCAGCGACAAGCTTGATATTTTTATAATCGTACCGTCCTGTCGTCTCACTGTCCAATGCACTGCGCAAATATTTTGTCCACGCCTTTTCAATCGACCGCTCATTCTGGTTGGCGCTGACATACGAAAACTGAATCCCCCAAACGTCATACGCCGCATCCATCGTCTCTTTATACCATTTGTACCGCGCCTTATAGCCCGCCGCATTGCTCTTGGCATATGCATTTTCCACCCACGCCGGCATGCCCCAGCAAAGCATGTCTACGGTGATATCCGGATTAACGGTCAGGGCATCATGTGCAAACATAAACCCTGCCCCGCGTTTGACATTTGCTGCCTCCCAGGACGTTCTTTTGGTTGCAGGCTCTGCGCCGGAGGATGTATCCAGGTCACAGCCCAGCTCAATCTTTATATGAGAAATTCCTGCCCCCGTCTCCGGATTAAATAACCAGTTAATAATTTCCCAATACTGATCCGGATTTTCTTCCTTATAATCCATCAAAAGCCTGGATGAACCGTTGCACGTCACTGCCCCCAGTCCGCAAAATGCACTGTTTTCCCCTGTGCGTTTCGTGCTCCCGTCAACCGTAATTGTCTTTTCTGCCGCCTGCACTGTCCCAGTATCTGCCGGTGCATTCCCGTCCGACAGGCCGAAACCGCCTCCCGACAGACAGCCTGCAATCAGGCTGCCCGCAATGCAAAGAGACAGCCACCTTTTTTTCTTTCCCATTCTAAACCTCCATTATTAACCTTATCCGCGCCCGCAGGGAGCAAATTGTCCCATGACATCATCTTACAATAATTTCACTGAAAAAGCCACATGATTTATTCCTTTGTCTTGCGGTTAATATATTCCGCCTTATATTTGGAATATACAATCGTCTGATCATGATACAGCCCATAATATCCGGACATCAGGTAACTGACGCTGACGGCAATCAAAAAATAAGGCACTCCTTCATATCCGAACAGCTCAAATGCAATCAGAATTGAACTGACCGGACAATTCGTAACTCCGCAGAACACCGAAACCATACCTACCGAAGCGCACAATCCGGGAGAAATTCCCGCAATCTGCCCAAACAGGCACCCAAACGTTGCACCTACGAAAAAGGAAGGAACAATCTCTCCTCCTTTAAAACCCGCCTCCAGCGTTAATGCAGTAAAAATGATTTTCAGCAAAAAAGCCTCCGGCCTTGCCTCCCCCTGGATTGCCCGGGCGATAACGGAAACGCCGGCGCCCATATAATCCGTTGTCTGAAAAAGTGCTGTCAGCATAATAATGATACAGCTTGATACCACAATACGTATATATGGATTTTTTAATCTGGCACGGTAAAAGTCGCCCAGAGAATGAAGCATAATACAGAACAGAACGCTTAAAGCCGCGCAAAACACTGCCAGCACAATGATTTTTACACTGGGCAGCAAATGAAAATCCGGTATATCTGCAATGGAAAACGCACTTGGATGAATCCCCATATTGGATGCAAATTTTGATGCAACCAGAGATGCAAAAACACATGGAACTAATGCCGCATAATACATGACGCCGACACTGACTACTTCCATTGCAAAGATTGCCGCCGCAACCGGCGTGCCGAAAATAGCAGAAAAAGCAGCGCTCATTCCACACATAACAAGAATACGCTTGTCCTGTTCATTGAAACGAAGCCACCGCCCAAGCTGGTTTCCGATACTTCCGCCAAGCTGGAGCGCCGCTCCCTCCCTTCCGGCAGAGCCGCCAAACAAATGTGTTACAATCGTAGAAATAAAAATAAGCGGCGCCATTTTAAACGGTATTTCTGTCTCCGCATGAATTGCAGACAGCACCAGATTGGTTCCCTTATCATTTTTATAATGAAAGATTCCGTACAAAAACACAATAAATACACCTGCCAATGGCAAAAACAAAATTAATCCGGGATATTTTGTCCGAATGTCTGTAACCTGCAGAAGGCAAAAAGCAAACAGCGTGCTGAACGCACCGACAATCAGCCCCGCAGCAACAGAAACTATTCCCCATTTCAGGAAAGTAAACATATTTCGATAAATCCTTCTTGCATAAAACCGGATCATTTCTTTTTCTCTCATAGTAATAGTAATCTCCATTCTGAGAATTTTTTTCGCAGAAATCGTTCATTCCTCCGCGGCAATGCACCGTGCCTGCACGCGGAATGTTACGAATTCATTGTACAGTATATAACATCCAACCCTGTTTTTCCAGCTGCTTCACACTATTCAAAAAAAGAACTGGATTTTTTTACGCACTTCTATTATAATAATAATGATTACTGATAAGGAGGTGGACTATGGCATCAGTGAGATCCAGTAAACAGCGGGATGCCATCAAGGCGTATCTTATGGCAACAAAATCACATCCCACTGCCGAGATGGTGTATGATTCCATCCGGCACGACTTTCCGAATATCAGTCTTGGCACTGTTTACCGCAACCTTAATTTTCTGGTTGAACGCGGCGAAGCACTCCGTCTGGACTGCGGAGACGGCGTTGTTCACTTTGACGGCACAACCTCGCAGCACAACCATTTTTACTGTCGGAAATGCAAACGCATTTTTGATTTGAAAATGGATAATGTAGACCACATTAATATTATTGCCAATGCCGGCTTTGAGGGACAGGTCGAAGAGCATATCCTTTATTTCCGCGGACTTTGCAAAGATTGCCTTGAAAAAAAAGATGTTTAGATATTTTTTATCAATTTGTTGTTGACAATTAAATTAATCATGTTATAATAACGATAACAGTAATCGTTACTGTTATTAAAACTATTCATTATTGCCTGTTTGAAAACACTGTACGAAACAGGCAAATCACTAAAAAATATTTTTATAAGAAAGGGAGATTAAAACTATGGCAAAATTTATCTGTTCTGTATGTGGTTATGTTCATGAAGGGGATGCAGCCCCTGAAAAATGTCCTCAGTGCGGAGTTCCGGCTGAGAAATTTAACGAGGTAAAAAGCGATGAAATGAACTGGGCTGCTGAGCATGTGCTTGGTGTGGCACAGGGCGTTGACGAAGAAATCGTCCAGGGACTTCGCGACAATTTTAACGGCGAATGTTCTGAGGTTGGTATGTATCTTGCTATGGCGCGCGTTGCCCACCGCGAAGGATATCCGGAAATCGGCCTTTACTGGGAGAAAGCTGCCTATGAAGAGGCAGAGCACGCTGCCAAATTTGCAGAGCTGCTCGGTGAAGTGGTTACAGACAGCACAAAGAAAAATCTCGAGATGCGTGTTGAAGCAGAGTGCGGCGCTACTGCCGGCAAGATGGAAATTGCCAAAAAAGCAAAAGAGCTTGGGTTAGATGCAATCCATGATACTGTTCATGAAATGGCACGCGACGAGGCCAGACACGGAAAAGCATTTGAAGGATTGCTCAAGAGATATTTCGGCTAATAAAATTTTAGCAAAAATAATTAGCAAAAAGGCACTTATCAAAGTGATATGCCCCTGTCAAGCAGACAAGGGGCATATCATGATAAGTGCCTTTTATGTTTTCATGTTTTCATGTTTTCATGTTTTCATGTTTTTATGTTTTTATGTTTTCCTGTTTTCAAGTTTGACCTCATGCCGCGCCCGTACTTTTAAACTTTAGTCCTACGCACTTAAAATGGCATCTGCCAGTGCCTCCATTGAAGGAATATCAGTCTCTTTCATGGTGGACTTAATGGTTACAACAGGCTCTACAATCGTGATATCCTTCATATTCTCAAGCAAGCCGCGCATGGTCCTCGCTGCAGTCGGCGCCCATGAGCCATTTTCCAGAATACCAACTGTGCGCTTCTGATATGCCTTGCTCTGCAAATGATGTAAAAAATCCTGCATACACGGGAAAACACCGGCGTCATAGCTCGCTGCTGCCACAATCATTTTGTCATAGCGGAACGCATCCTCTATCACCTCCGCCATATCTTCTCTGGCAAGATCGCTGACCACAACCTTTTTCGCACCCTTCTGCTCTAAAATCTCGCCCAGCTTCTTTGCCGCTGCGCCAGTATTTCCATGAATGGATGCATATGCGATTAATATGCCCTCATCCTCAGGCTCATAGCTGCTCCAGGTATTATAAAGGTCAAGATAATAACTCAGATTTTCTTTCAAAACCGGTCCGTGAAGAGGACAAATTGTCTGAATGTCTAATGACGCAGCTTTCTTCAAAAGTGTCTGTACCGGATTCCCGTATTTTCCTACAATATTAAAATAATATCTTCTGGCTTCACATGCCCAATCATCATCCTCTGTATCCAAAGCGCCAAATTTTCCAAATCCATCCGCAGAAAAGAGTATCTTTTCTTTGCTTTCATAAGAAACCATAACCTCCGGCCAGTGAACCATCGGCGCCATGACAAAGCTCAGTGTATGCTCTCCCAGTGAAAGCGTATCTCCCTCCTTTACCGTCAGGGTTTTCCCATCAGACGGCAAATCAAAAAACTGCGGCAGCATTGAAAAAGTCTTTGCATTCCCTACGAGCGTTACATCCGGATAAAGCTCCGTCAGGCGCGCAATGCTTCCCGCATGATCCGGCTCCAGATGATGTATAACCAGATAATCCGGCGTTCTTCCATCCAGCGCGCGGACAAGATTTTTCTCCCATTCTTCCATACCGCGTTTATCTACCGTATCCATCACGGCAATTTTTTCATCCATGATGACATACGAGTTATAGGAAACCCCTTCCGGCACAATGTACTGGCTCTCAAAAAGATCAATCGTTTTATCGTCCACTCCAATGTATTTTACTGCATCTGAAATTGTAATCTGCATGTTTGTCCCTCCTGGTAATCTTAATTTTAATCATCATAGCATATCTGTCTGCATATGATAATACAAAACATAATATTTTACACAAACTTTATTTTCTTTTTTAATTCATTTTTAACCTATTCTATAATAAACTCATCGTCCAGCAATACCCAGTTTGCCAGAAAAAGCCTCATCAGCTGCCAATAGCCCATCCCCTGAAGATCAAATTCCTTCACCAGCGCAAACTTTGCCCTCATGCTTCTGACATCCTCGAACCAAACCTCATGCTCTGCTCCGTCTGCTATATAGTTAAAATACGGCGTTTGCGCTATCTCGTCAAACTGTATGACAGCGCCATAGTCCACTGCAAGCTGTACTGCCTCCGTGTTTCCGATTGTCCTTGCCTTTGTCACGCCTTTTTCATACGGAAGCGGCCAATCGTAGCCGTAGTTGGGTATGCCAAGGTTAATTTTGCTGACCGGTATCTGTGTAACCGCGTATTCTACCACCTGACGGACTTTATTGACCGGGGCAACCGCCATAGGTTCACTATACGTATAACCCCACTCATATGTCATCAGAAGCACTGAATTTGCAGCAGCGCCCAGGCCTCCATAATCCTTTCCCTCATAGAGAAGCCCCTGCTGTCCGGAAGAAGTTTTTGGCGCCAGGGCGACAGAAGTTTCATATCCCCTCGCATTCATTGCCTCCGTCAGCTCTGCCACAAAAACGGTAAATGCATCTCTGTCATCCGCAAAAATATATTCAAAGTCCACATCCACTCCCTGAAATCCCTTATCTTCCATAATGTCCAGAAGATTCCGGATGAGTGTCTGCTTTGCCTGCTCACTGTTTACCACTGCATGAATCAGCTGATTGTTGAACTGCCCCGCTTCATCCATCGGCGTCAATGTCAGAATAACACTGACGTCCATTGACCTTGCCAGCTCCAACATCCGGCTATCGTCCGGCACCGGAAAAATCAGTTCACCCTCTGGGGTAAAGCCATACGAAAAAACAGACAGCTTTGTCAAATAAGGCAATGTTGCCTCCAATACCGCTTCTTCTATAAACGGGTACGCGTATCCATTGGTTACTGCCGCCCTTTCGCGCACCATGTCCCTGCCCATTGGAATCAGCAGAGCCTGCCCTACCGCAAGGGCATACGGATATGCAATTTGATTGATATATATTATATTTTCAACCGCTGTCTGATAACGCTGTGCAATCAAATCAACCGTATCGCCCCGCTGAACCACATAGATTTCCATAACATTCCATTTCCTCCCATACCCTTATAGGTAATCTATGCCGGATTCTAAAAAAGGTGCGGCCATATATTTTATTCGGTATCGATATACAGCCCTCTGTGCTCAACCGACGTTGAGAACACGATTAACGTTTTTGTCCTTCCATACTTCTGCAATTCGCCAATAAACTGGTCCAACTCATCCGTGCTCGGAAAAAGGACCTCCAGAAGCATCGAATAATCTCCCGTCACACAATTACATTCAATAACATTTTTACAGCTTTTTATATACGGATAAAATTCCTGTTTGTCAACCGGCGAAACCTCCAAATTAATAAAGGCCTTAATATGATATCCCATTTTATCTGTGTTTATCTGAGCATGAAAGCCTTCAATATAGCCTTTTTCAACCAGATTATCAATGCGGACGGAAACGGCAGGCGACGACAAATAAACCCTTTGTGCAATCTCCTTTAACGACATTCTCGCATTTTCCTGCAGCATCACAAGAATCTCCTTGTCGATATGGTCTAGCTCATTATTTTTCAAAACAAACGCTCCTTTCTTCACTGTCATTTCCCATGCTTCCGATTCTCCCGCACGGCCGCATTGCTGTCTGGCGCTTTCATATGTCTGACGCATTTTCCACAGGTTTATCCGTACAAATCAACTTTGCGCGCCGAAGCGCAATGTGTCTTTCAATGCTTACTGCACTGCCTTAAATGCCTCCTCTAAGTCCTCAATAATATCATCAATATGCTCTGTACCGATTGAAAGGCGGATTGTGTTTTTATGGATGCCGCTCTGTGCCAGCTCTTCATCATTCATCTGAGAGTGTGTTGTACTCGCCGGGTGAATGACAAGCGATTTAACATCTGCTACATTTGCCAGCAATGAGAATAACTCCAGATTATCAATAAATTTCTTCGCTGTCTCATCATCGCCCTTGATATCAAACGTAAAAATAGAACCGCCGCCATTCGGAAAATATTTCCGGTAAAGCTCCTGCTGCTTCGGATCCTTTGATACAGACGGGTGATGAACCGCCTCAACCTGAGGATGTCCATCCAGATACTTTACTACCTTCAGCGCATTTTCTACATGGCGCTCAACACGCAGCGACAGCGTTTCCAGCCCCTGCAAAAAGAAAAATGCATGGAACGGCGACAATGTCGCTCCGGTATCACGAAGCAATATTGCACGAATCTTAGTCACAAATGCTGCTGCCCCGGCGGCCTGCGTAAAGCTGATGCCATGGTAGCTTGGATTTGGTTCTGTCAGTGACGGGAATTTTCCGGACGCCTCCCAGTCAAATTTACCGCTGTCTACAATCACGCCGCCAATCGTTGTTCCATGTCCGCCAATAAATTTGGTCGCCGAGTGGATCACAATGTCTGCCCCATACTCAATCGGACGGAGAAGATACGGCGTTGCAAAGGTACTGTCAATAACCAGCGGAATCTTATTTTCATGTGCAATCCCTGCAATCGCCTCAATATCTACCAGATCGGAATTCGGATTGCCGAGTGACTCTATAAACACTGCCTTTGTATTTTCCTGAATTGCCCCGCGAACCTCGTCCAGGTCTGCAGCATCTACAAAGGTTGTCGTAATGCCATACTCCGGAAGCGTATGTAGCAGCAAATTAAAGGTTCCGCCATAAATATTTTTGGCGGCAACAATATGGTCGCCTGCCTGTGCAAGATTCTGAATCGTATAATTGACTGCAGCCGCACCGGACGCAACTGCCAGCGCTGCCACGCCGCCTTCCAGCCTGGCGATTCTCTGCTCAAAAATATCCTGTGTCGGATTTGTCAGCCTTCCATAAATATTGCCTTCATCGGACAGATCAAAGCGCGCTGCCGCATGATCGCTGTTGTGAAATACGTAAGATGACGTCTGATAAATCGGTACTGCTCTTGCATCTGTAACCGGATCTGCGCTTTCCTGACCAACATGTAACTGAAGTGTCTCAAATTTTAAATTTCTGTCTGCATATTTTTTTTTGCTCATAGCTCTCCTCCTGTTTCAAATGGGCCTGCCTGTCCACTGAATCCTTTCCTGTTCTGACTATAGTTTCTTAATTTCTTTAATTCCTACATGACATATAGGATTTAAATTGAATCCTATCATACACATTCCCATCTGCTTTGTCAATCACTTTTTTCAATAAGCCTATGCCGTTTCCCCTTCCAGAACAAATTTTTCCATAAATTCTTCTCTTGTGCATGGTTTGCTATAGTAAAATCCCTGAATATAGTCCGCACCCAGTGACGTAATCGTCTCCAGCTCCTCCTCAGTCTCAATGCCCTCGACGCAGATGCCCAGCCCAATGCTGTGTACCATCTTAATAATATGTATCATTAACTGCCGTTCGTATTCATTGGTCAGCGCTTTCACGGTAAAACCACGGTCAATTTTAATAATCTGCGGCATAGTCTCCCCTATGCTCTGCAGATTGGAATAACCTGTCCCAAAATCATCCAGGGCAATGTTGACGCCCTGATTTTTCAGCTTAATCCAAACATTCTGGATGGACGGCGAATTTTCCAGATATCCGCTTTCTGTCAGCTCGACGATCACACTGGACGGCTGCAAAACCTCATCTACAATGCTGCTCATAATATCATCAAAAATCGGGCTTTTTAATATCTGAATATAAGACAGATTCACAGAAATTTTAAATTCCGGACAATATTTCCGGCATTCCTGGCACATGGAAAACGCCGTTTTTAAAATCCACTTGCCAACCGGTATAATTAACCCGCTTTCCTCCAGTATCGGAATAAATTCTGCCGGTGAAATCATCTCTCCGTTAAGCTGAAAACGAAGCAGGGATTCTGCGGCAAACAGCTTTTCCGTGCCGGCATTTACAATCGGCTGAAAATACAGGTCAAAATCTGTAAAATCATTTTCTACTGACTGGCGGAGCGCACGCAATATTCTGCGCTTCCGCAAAAATTTCGTATAATCCTCCTGCTTAAAAATATAACCCTGATTCTTGCCCCTAAGCTTTGCCTCACTCAGCGCAAACTGTGAAATTTTATTCATCTTTTCATAGCTCGCCTGCGCAATATCCTGATTTAAGACAACGCCTCCTGATATTGTATAAACTGCCTCATAACGATGGGCCTCAATTACACGGTCAACAGAAGCACGGATCCGGTGGTACAGCTCATGTGCCTGCTCTGCCGTGCCGCCTTTCGTATCCAAAACCAGAAATTCATCTGCTATCATGCGGAACGCCTGCTGCCCCGGCTCTAAGTTTTCCTCAATGCATCCTGCGACAAAACGCAATACCGAATCACCATATTCTGTACCAAACTTTTCATTAATATCTTTAAAATCATCAATCCCAATCCGGAGCATAAACCCTTCCGGATACTTTCCTTCAAATGCCGCAAATTCATGCTGCAGCGCGGATTCCCTTAAAAGCCCGCTGACATTGTCTGCTTTTTGCTGTTTACCAATTTCATTGATACAGCCCAGCATAAACTGCGGCGTCTGATCTGCATTCCTCAGCAGCCTTCCCCGGCAGTTAATCCAGAGCGGTTCCCCTTCCCTGCTAATCCAGCGGTACTGCAGATTATGGTACTCTTTCTCTCCCCTGGTCATTTTACCAAGATCATCTGCAAGCATTTCCCTGTCATCTTCATATGTAAACTGCAGCATTGTCCGGGAAACATCATGAAATTCATTTGCAGGAATCTGAAATCTCTGTAAAGCCTTCTTATCTATATAATACAAATCCTCCTTAATGTCGTATGCATACAGATAATCGTCCATACACATAGCAAAACTTTTTATCGCCTGCTTCATCATTTCAAATGAATATTCTTTCTCCATAGAAATCCTCCCGCGCATACTCCTTGCGCATGTGCACACTCCCCTGTGCGCATGTGCACGCTTTTTGCGCCTGCGTACACCCCCTGCGCATAATTCCAACCCTTTTACAATCATCCCTTCGTTTAGTTTAACAGACTGGAAAAAATATCACAATATCTAATTTTTTATGAAATTATCTGATAAAATGTTAATTTTTTTATGAAAATATGCCTTTTCTATAGAAGCTTTGCCCGGTATTTATTGAAAAAACAAAAAAATGTTGTTATAATTAGCATTGCAATAACAATTTTTTTGGAGGAAGGAGATAAAGTATGAAATGTAGCAAAAAATGGATGGCAGCTGTCTTATCTGCGTCTATGGTGTTATCCGGCATGTCCGGCATGGCACTGAACAGTGTCACAGCAGACGCTGCTGCAAAAAAAGCTACCCTGAAGCTGAACAAAACATCAGCCAGCATTAAAAAGGGTAAGACAACCACATTAAAAGTAAAAACAAAAAATGTGAAAAAAGTGAAGTCCCTCAAATGGACCACAAAGAACAAAAAAATCGCAACGGTAACCCAAAAGGGTGTTGTAAAGGGTGTCAAAGCCGGAAGTACAACCATTAAGGTGAAATTTAAATACCTTGCAAAGGGTGCTAAAAAGTACAAATCAAAAACCCTGTCCTGCAAGGTTACGGTAAAGGCAGCGTCCTCTGCTGCAGCAACCACCGAACCGGATGCATCCGCTACCGATGCCCCGGCCGCTTCCGCTGATACTACAGCTACGGCTGCTCCAACGGCTTCCGCTGATACTACAGCTACTCCGGAAGCCACAGCAACCCCGACCGAGGGAAGCACGGCTACAGCAAGGCCGGAAACAACGGCTATTCCGTATTCTGATAATTATGGAAAATCGAAAAACGGTATTACCATGTATGACGATGGCGTGATGGATGAAACTCTGACCGCATCACAGCTGATCAAAAATATGGGACAGGGCTGGAATCTCGGAAACACGCTGGAAAGCTGCGGCATTGACGAGGATGCCGAAGAAACAGCTACTGTCAATGATTACGAGACGCTCTGGGGACAGCCAACCACTACAGTAAACATGATGACTGCATTAAAGAACAGTGGATTTGACACCATCCGTATCCCGGTAGCCTGGTCTAACATGATGTCAGACGACGGTACATACACGATTGATGATGCTTACTTTGACCGTGTTGAAACTGTTATGAACTACTGTTTCCGAAATAACATGTACGTTGTATTAAATATCCACTATGACAGCGGCTGGTGGGGCATGTTTGGTTCATCTGATGAATCAGTCCGCGAAGAGGCCTGGAAAAAATACGAAGCGATCTGGACACAGATTGCTGACCGTTACGCCGAATATGGCGACTATCTGATTTTTGAGTCAGCCAATGAAGAGCTTGGACTCGACATCAACGATAGTAACCTGGGATTAAACACAGCAGTAGACGGTGTCGAAGGTGTCCTGACCGAAGACGAAGCCTACGAGGTTACAAACAAAATTAACCAAACATTTGTTGATATCGTCCGTGCAAGCGGCGGCAACAACACGTACAGACAGCTTCTGATAGCCGGATTCAATACAGATCTGGAAAAGACCTGTGACGACAGATATATTATGCCGACTGACCTGGAGGAAAACGGAAAAACAAAGCTGAGCGTATCTATCCACTACTACTCACCGTCCGAATACTGTATCTCCGAAGATAAGACCAGTGAAACACGGTATTCTGATTCATGGGGAACCGAGCAGGACTACGCAGATATGCATACAATGATGGATTCCCTGAAAAAATTCTCTGATGAAGGCTACGGCATCATCTTTGGTGAATACGGTCCGCAGGCGATGGATAAACAGGGTATTGCCGCATTTATTAAAGAGGTCATGCTTTACAGCCAGGAAATCGGCGCATGCCCGATACTTTGGAACAACTCCTTATTTGACCGTTATGACTGCGTCATCTGCTACACAGATATCGCAGAGGTGCTGGCTGAGGTAACCAATGCGCAAAACATTCCTCTGGAAGTGGGTGCATCTGCTACCGGTACTGCATCCGGACAGATTGTAGAGGATGATACCCTGACACTGGTAGCAGCCTGGGAAGGTGCATGGAGCCGTACCAATAACGTAGGTATCCTGTCAGACGGTTCTCCAAATACCGAAGCCGGTGAAGTTGGACAGTTTGTGACGACATCCTGTGACGACGGACTTACCCTCGAGTCCAATGCATACTTCTGGCAGCTGTTCTTCACATATGACTGGGATTCCCTGAATGCTCCATGCATACGCATCACCATGGCGGACGGCGATGAATCAGACTTCCAATTTGCTTACACTACTGACCTTTATACAAATGCATCTCACTTTGATACTATGGCAAATGAAGAATACAACGGAAAAGCAATTCTTTTAAACAAGACAAAGCTTGCTGCAAAACCTTGTATTGAACTTTCTTCCCCTACACCTGGCGCAACCATTGCAAAAATTGAGATTTACGATCAGGTATCCGAATAACCGGAATGTAAAAAAACGGATCTTCGATTATTTTTGCCATAAATAAAAAAATGATATCCGTAACGAGAGTGTTCCTAAACTATACATAGCGCGGGAACACTCTTTTTGACTTTTTCTCTGTTTCATGCTATGCTGTTTTTAACTGTGTTTAACAACAGCTATCATTCTATGCAAAAGGATAGTATGTATGCTTTTCCTGTGTACAAGAAAAGCATACAAGAAAACTACACCAAAAAAGCAAGCAGAAAATGCATGCATAGGATGCATGCAGAAATGAGGATAAAATGGGACTATTTAAAAAGAAAATTTTGGTTTTCAGCAGATTGCATATTACAAATTTTGGAGATCCGATCATTGCTGACTGCTGTAAATATATTATTGAAAAGACAGCAAAGGAAAACGGTGTCAAAGTAAAGGTTTCTTTGGCAGATGTATACGAAAAAGACATGGCTGTCATGAAAAAACACCTGAAAAATAAAAAAGCGGTCGTCTTTCCGGGCGGTGGTTTAAATTCGGTTGTCTTTAATGAAAAAATCCTGAATTTTTTTCCACTGATTGAACAGCAGAAGGATACCTCTGTTTTTTTCAATGCGATTGGTATATTAAAAATCAATCCGAAAAAACAAAATGAAGAGCTGCTGACGGAACTGTTTAACAAAGAACAGGTGAAACAGGTTACTACCCGCGGCGATTACGACCAGCTTTTAAAATATATCCGGACGCCGAAGGAATACCCATGTAAATTAGTTTTTGACCCGGCGATCTGGGTCAACGAGGCATACGGCATAGAACAGAAACCAAACGCATCCAAAATTGGAATCGGCGTAATTCGTCCGGAAATTTTTGAAAAAAATGGAAATGCTTTTTCCACGGAAGATGTTATGCAGATGTATTCGGACATTATTGCCCAGCTGAATGAAAAGGGCTATAAATGGGAGCTGTTTACAAATGGCATGAAAGAGGATTATAATTTTGGCGTCAGGCTTTTGCATCATCTTGGTTTGAATAAGAAAAAATATCTTGGCAAAAATGTAAAAAACTGCCGTGAACTGGTTGAAAAAATTGCCTCCTACAAAGCAGTTATTGCCGCAAGGCTTCACGCAAACATCATTGCAACATCACTTCGCATACCGTCGGTTGCCCTGGTTTGGAATGATAAGATGAATCTGTTTGCCGAAATCATCGGAGAGGAAGAACGCTACCTTGGCACAGACAAGCTTCGAGACGCCTCCTGCATCGTACATCAGCTGGAGCTTGCCATCGAAAACGGATATAACGAAGACAAAATTAACCGTATGAAAGAGATTACCGTGGAGACAATAAAAAATATTATAAATTAATCTTTGCCCTATTCACACCGCCACTATGTAATATAGTAGATTGGAAAATAAATATGAATAAAACAAACAGCAGTACACACAGAAAAATAAATATTGTACTCGTCTCTATTATAAACCGTAACCTGGGCGATTACGTCATTGCTGACACCGCAGAATATTATATCCAAAAAGCATTGTCCAACTTTGATAAGGACAGTTATCAGATTTTCCGCTATAACATTTACCGGGAAGATTATGAGCTTCTGCGCTTTGCTGATCTGATTATTTTTGATGGCGGCGGCATTGTTAAATTTAAACAGGAAAACTTTTATCAATATACTGCCAATATCCTATCAATGGCACAGAAGTACGATATTCCTGTCTTTTTAAACTGCATTGGCGTGGAAAGCTATGATTTGGAAGATGAGCGCTGCCAAAATCTGAAAACTGCACTGAATTATTCCTGCATCAAAGGGATCTCTGTCCGCGACGACATTGATACTCTAAAAAAATTTTATATTCAAAATAAAGATATCCGCATTTCAAAATCCATTGACCCCGCCATTGCCTGTCCCTATGTCTATCAGATACAAAAAAGCAATACAACCAACAAGATCGGGCTTGGCATTATCCGTGACCAGATTTTCGCGGACTACGGCACGGAAGGCATAGACAAAGAGTTTCAGGTTAATTTGTGGATTTCCCTGATTCGCAGAATTGAAGAAGCCGGCTATGAATGGCAGCTGTTTACAAATGGGCTGAAATCCGACCAGACCTTTGCTGCGGAGGTTTTAGAACGCTGCGGCCTGACAAAACAACAGGAGCGTTACCTGGCTCCGCGGTCCGCAAAAACAGAGGATCTGGTTTCTTTAATCTCTGGGTACAAGGCGATTGTCGCAGGAAGGATGCATTCCAATATCATTGCGTACTCTCTGGGAATCCCAAGCATTGCCCTTGTCTGGAACCAAAAACTGAATTTCTGGGGAGAGCGGATTGGTTACCCAAAACGGTTTATTTCTGCAGAGCAGCTCGATGCTGACCGGATTGCAGACGCACTGTTTTTAAGCATCCGGCAGGGAGTGCGAAAAAAACTTCCAACCCGTATCTGTGAGCGTCGAATGCAGCAGGAGCTAAAATATTTTGTTACAAAATATGGCTCTGAGGTTCAAAATAAACCGCCTGTTACACTACAGGATTTTCCATGGCATAAAAAGCTTCTTGCTGTTTCCCTGGGCGGCGAAGGCCTCCAATACTCCAGCCTGAATCATTTGGATTCAATGAAACGAAAATACCGCGACGGCTTTCGCAAATTTGAGGCAGATATCCGTCTGACCAGTGACAATAAGCTTGTCTGTGTCAACGGCTGGACCGAAAGCATTTATGAAAAATTAGACCTTGATCCTGCCTTATACCAGGAATCTCCTCCATCCTATACCACCTTTATGCAGAGCAAATACTATGGAATTTACCAAACAACCGACTTTGCCCAGCTGATGGATTTCTTTGCAGGCAAAAAAAATATTTCACTGATATTGGACATTGGACGTCCAAACAGGGAGTCGCTTGACCTGTTGATTGAAAAACTGAATTTATTTTTTTCGGAAAATTTACAACTACTGGAGCGCATCCGCATCCGGGTACAGACAAAATATGTATGCACCCGTTTTTTACAGACAGAGCTTCCATACCAGCTGATTTATTATATTCCTGCCGAAAAAAAACGAAAGGAATATGGCGTTACGCTGGAAAATATTGTTTCTTTTTGCAAAAAGAATCAAATTGATCAGGTAAGCCTGTCAAATGAAGTTTTTAATGAGCTGAACGAAAAAAATATCCGGCTATTTCACAAAAATAAAATTAAACTATGCGTATTTACCTACAACACCTATACTGATATCAAAAAAGCAATGGAACGGAAAGCAGATATTATCGGAACGCATCATATCAGTATCCAGATGTTGAAAAAACTAATTGCAGAAGAAAAGTAAAGAATAGCACAAAAATGCAATGCAAAAAAAGTAAAAAATAATACAAAAATGCAATGCAGAATATAGGAAATTGCGCAGAAATGAGGAATCAAATGAATAATCAAATGAGAAACTGTATCAATGAAAAAAAATTTCAGGCCATTGTTACCGGAATAGAATGGGAACGCATCCATGTCCATCTGGATGTGAAATTAATTTACAGCAATCCGGAATATAGCGAGCTTCCGTTGACCTTTTATGCAGTAAACGGACTAAATAAAGCAAAAGCAATGTTTAAAGTATCCGGACAGGGAGATAAACTCCGGTTATCCATGAATATAACAAATCCGGGCGACTGCGAATGCCTGAAAATGGGAACTTATTCGATCATTGTCTGTGATGAAGAACGGATTCTGGCAAGATGTGTCGTTGATCCGGAAATTTCCCCGCAGCTTGAGAATAAATCCCGTTCTTTTTTACACAATGGACGGACAAAAAGCTTTGTTGTAAATTTCTGTATTACGGAAAACGAAGAAGAATTAACGCTGCTAATGTATGTTATGGATGCCGCCAGAACCCCGACCAAAATCCAATCGAACCGGGAACTGGTGAAAAATGCATTTGATGAACCAAAAAATGTTTTCCGGAAAAATGCGGCAAAAATCGGCTGGAAGTTTCTTTACCACCGCTATGTCAGAAAATACCGCAAAGAAAAAAACAATATTCTGTTTATGACAGAACAGAGCAAGGTAATTGGAAGTAACCTTCAAGCAGTATATGACCGTATGATTGAGCGCGGATTGGATGAAAAATACACTCTTCTTACATCAGCACGCCCTTCTTCTTATGAAGAACAAACCAGAAAAAGCACAAGGGAAACACTCAAAAAAGTCGCAAAAAGCAAACTTATTTTTATTGACGACCATATCCCTATGTTTGACTGGCTGGAACTAAACGAAAAAACCACTTTAGCCCAGTTATGGCATGCCGGCGCCGGTTTTAAATCTTCCGGTTACAGCCGCTGGGGACACTTAGGATGCCCTGCCCCATACAGCTGTCACCGACAGTACAAATACGGCATTGCAGGCTCAAAGCATATCGGCAAATTTTTTGCAGAAGTATTTGGCATTAATGACGAACAGATTCTTCCTACCGGGATGCCCCGCATGGATGAATATTTAGATCCGAAATACCGCGCAGAAAAAACAAAAGAATTATATGAAAAATATCCGCTGTGCCGCGGCAAAAAAGTCATTCTCTTTGCACCGACCTACCGCGGACGAGGCCGCGCAAAAGCATATTATCCTTATGAAATGATTGATTTTAACCGCCTTTATGAATTTTGCGGAGAAGAATATGTCGTTTTATTTAAGATGCATCCATGGGTTGCCCAGCCAGTTCCAATCGATCCGGATAAAACAGACCGCTTTATTGACGTTAATACTTTTCCGAACATAAATGACTTGTTTTACATTACAGATCTTTTGATCACAGACTATTCTTCCAATATTTTTGAGTTTAGCCTGATGCGCAAGCCTATGCTCTTTTTTGCTTTTGACAAACTCCAATACGCCTATTCCAGAGGCTTCCACCGTGACTACGAAGAAGCTGCTCCCGGAAAGGTGTGCTATGATTTCAACCAGCTAATGACAGCGCTGGAGCAGAAAGATTATGAATACGAAAAAGTAGAGGATTACGTAGAAAAACATTTTGACTATATCGACAGCAATGCATCCGACCGTGTTATTGACTGGATTGTACTTGAAAAACTTCCGTCAGATATCAAAAAAGAAATAAACCAAAATGCAAAAAATCTTCGCCGGATGCACAAACTGGATTTTTCAGAATTAAAAGAAAATTAATACAGCATTTTCAAATTAACCGGACTGAATACGCAGAATGAAATTTTCTCTGCATATATAGCCTAATACAGCGAAAATTAAGTAATTGGCAGTTTGATTTGCCTATTACTTAATTTTTTGCTGTACTAATCCTACAATCCTACAGCTCCTGCTTTTCTCCAAAATAATACATATAAACATCCTCCAATGTTGTCTCTACATGTCCAATATCTGCGTTATCCGGCAGCTCATCTCCTGTCACATGCAAAATAAAATCATCTTCTCCCTGAACAATACTGCTGACGCAATATCTCTCCTGATAGGAAAGAATTTCTTTTTCTCCGCAATGGATTACCCCCACTTTCGTTTTCATGCTTTGCAGGAATTCTTTCGGCGAAGCACATCTCAGAATTTTCCCTTTTTGCACTAATACAATAAAATCAGCAATGCATTCTATATCGCTTACAATATGCGTCGCCGCCAGAACAATCCGCTCTTTGCTGGTTTTTGCAATAATATTGCGCAGTGAAATACGCTCTTTCGGGTCCAGCCCCGCAGTTGGTTCATCCAAAATCAGAAATTCCGGTTTGCCTAACAATGCCTGTGCCAATAAAACACGTCTTTTCATTCCCCCTGAAAAACCACCGATTTTCTGATTCCGCTTATCATATAAATTTACATTGTACAGAATCGTTTGTATCTCCTCTATCGTTTCTTTCCGCTTTCTGTTCATTCCTTTCATAACTGCCATATATTCTAAAAATTCCTGTGCTGTAAACGTATCATAGCAGCTCTGCGTCTGCGGCATATAACCTACTCTTCTGCGGTATTCTTTTCCCAGTTTGACAATGTCCTTCCCGTCACACAGTATTTCTCCCTCTGTTCTTTTGATATGATCTGTCAAAATATTTATCAGCGTAGACTTTCCTGCCCCATTCGGCCCTAAAAGCCCATATACCCCATTTTGTAATGTAAGATTTATCCCATTCAGCGCATTTGTTTCCCCATATTCTTTTCTTAAATTTTTAATTTCTATTTTCATATGACACCCCTTTTCGCAGACATTTTCAAAAACGATACAATCCTGCAGAAACATTTTTTATATATTGATTCCATAAAGCAAAAAAACAGGAATTGCAAAAACAATAAAAGAAACGAAAACAGTCAGAAAATAATTGCCCGTTTTTTTCTGTATAATTGCTGTCGCCAACCCGGATAACAGCAGATAAAGCAAATGAAACAAAAAATATACAGCAGCCGCCTGCCCAAGCGTCATTTTTGCAAAAAAGGAACCCTCAAAAAACAGGATACTCCCCACGAATGCCGACCACTGGCTGCAATCATAAGCCCTTGTCACATTCCACACCCAGGGCAGATAAGTAACCGCAAAAATAATCAGTGAGAGCAGGGCAATATGGTACCGTTTCATCCGCTTCAGTGAGCGCTCGCCAACTGCACTGGTCTTTAATATTTTATCTGTTCCGCTCCATGTCTCAATTCCCCATACAGCTGCTGCCATCCCAACCATTATCATCAGTGAAATTAACCGGAGTTTCAGCATCTCCCACTGTCCTTCCTCTCTTCCAATCAAAGTAAGATAGCCCTTTTCATAGATTACATGAGACAAATTATTTTTCTTTATATATTCCGCATTTTGAATAGCTCTCTCAAGCCCTGTCAATTTTTCTGTTTTTCCCAGCAAAATTTCCAGCTGGGCGCTGGTATATTCTGTGCCGGAATCAATACTTTCCTGTATTTTTTCCAATTCATCCTTTTCTTTGTATAGCTGCTGCAGCTTTTCATCAGAATAAGCTCCCTGTATTTTTAACATATAACTGCGGTAGTACACATCATCTCTGTCAGCATAACTCTCTTCCAATGGAGAATATAACAGTGCCAAAAAAAGACAGCCGGCCAGAAACAACCAGATTCCTTTTTCTCCAACCCATACTTTCTTTACTTCCTTTTCAAAAAGAAAAGCACGGTTTGATAAAAAGATTCTGCGGTTTTTTGTATTCTGGTTTTCTGTATTTTGATTTTTCACTTTTTGATTTTTCACTTTTTGATTTTTTGTATCTTGGTTTTGCGTATTTTGTTTTTTTGTATTTTGGTCTTTCCAAAATATTTTCCATATTTTACTTCCGGACAGCTGCCTTCTATGCTGTTCCCGGCATCGTCCAAAGCTGATGATTCCCAGTATTGCCGCTGTGAAAAAAAAGAAAACCTCTATCCCCAGTGCGGTATACCAGTAATCTATCGGATAATTCATTAAATTTATATTTTGATAATTTCCAATAAGTGTTTCACTATTCAAAAAGGACATTATATTCAGCTGGCGCAAAAAAGTAAAATAGCTGTGTTCCGGAATCGTAACAAACAAAACACCTTCTATGCCAAAAAACGCGCCGCACGCGCTGTACAGCGCAATTCCCTTTTGTACAAAAGCTGCGCATAAAAACAAAACTGCATACAGTGCAAGGCAGCCTGCGAGCCTGCTGACTGCAGTCAGTATTAAAAATGTTCCTACATTAATCGTGTACCGGCAGGAAGCGTAACTATATACTGACTGAATTGCCGCATTCCAATTTCCGATTCCATATGTGCCGCCAATCATTACGCATTTACAGACAGATAGAATTAAAAATCCTGCAAACAAAAACAATAAACCGCAAAAAAACTTAACTGCCCCGATATCTCTTCTTCCATGAAATGTACTGTGAAGCAGCGGCAGGGTATGTTCTTCCTTTTCAGCTGTTATCAGCGATGCCGCAAGCAAAACAGTCAGAATAAGCATAATGACATCCGCAAAATCAAAATCTGCCAGCAGACAGACACCCCGATATGGCGCAAAAGTAAGAGTTTGTTTTTGCAGGTTTTCAAAATCAGCCGCTGTTTTTTTCTGCTCTCTTTCGGTGTATGCATCTTTCTGAAACAGAGAGATATCACTTTGCTGCGTCTGTTCCAGAACGGTTTCCGTATAATCCGGATAGCCGGTAATATGTTCAATCTGCATCAGGATTTCCTGGTATAACGCTGTCTCTGAATAAAAATTTTTTGAATACAGCGTCTCTTTTGAAAAGCTTTCTGCCTGCTGCTCTAAACGTTCTGCTTCTCCCTGCAGATCTTCGGTATCCACGGTATCAGCCAATGCAAGGTACTCCTGATAAGAATATGCATTGCTTCCAATATTTCCTGTAACCTCTCCCCATAAATAACACAAATATCCAATCAGCAAAATAAAAAGAAAAAACCAGATGCTCCGTTTTTGCAAAACTTTTTTACATTCTGCATAATAACTATATCCCATATTAAATCCCCATTTCGGCCAATCTACGCAACTTCCTCAAACTCCTTAAAAGGAAATAGAATATTTTGTTTCAAAATTTCCGTTTCTCCATTCCTCCGTATCCAGTATAACTATGTTTCCATCATTATCCATTGCATAGCTTGTACTATCATAAACTGCAAGAAGCAAATATTCTGTCCGTCCAACCTTTTCTAACGTTCCATCTTCGTCATACAAATAAACATCATATTCCGCCTGATCTTCCTGTATTGCCTGCTGCATAACTGCCACATCATCCGAAAGACGGCTTGTAATCAAAGAAATATTTTCCTGTTCTTTAATAAGTGATACTTTTTTCGTATCCCTGTCATATACCTGCAGACCGGAATCTGTAGAAAAAACAATCTGGCCGTCTACACTGCTCACACCTGCTGTTAAAGTTGAAAGCGCATCACAAATTTCTTCTGCCTCTCCCCCATCCAATGAAATACAGTATAAACAGCTTCGCAGCTGGTCCGATGCATCCTGCTGCATGACCTCTTCATCCGAAAGGGTGCTGTAATTTCTGCAAAAATAAATTTCTCCCTCAATTACTGTAAGCGAAAGAATACTATTTTCTCCTGCTTTTTCAGAATAAATCACTTCCCCTTTTTCCGTCGTCCGGTTGTAAACATAAATCCCAGCTTCACGATTCCAAAGATTCTCGCTCTTTTCCAGGTCAAAGCCATTTTCGTAAGCAACAACAACATATTCCTGATAATAAGCTACCGCTGTCGGCGACTGTATATCCGGAAAATCAGCCAGCTTTTTTCTGTTCTCTCCATTTATATCGCATTCTGTCAGATTTAAAGATTTGTAATCCTGATCACCACTGCTGCTAACATAATATAATTTATTCCCGTCATATACGATTCCGCTGCAATAGATTGCTTCCACTTTTGCCGGACAGCTTTCCTCTTCATGCTGACATCCGGCCTTTGTACATATGGAAACAGACTTTCCGGAGGATGCATCAAAATAACTGATCCCATCACTTCCATAAAAAAACATTCCATCATCAGAATAATTCCAGTTTCCAAACGATGATGAACAAAACCAGTTGTCTAATGCTTCCCCGCTGGTCTGGCTGCTCCGGTATAGAAAAAATAATACTGCAAGCAGAATAATTACTGCCAATACAATTATTCCAACTATTTTTTTCGCTCTTACCTGCATTTACTCTGCCTCACTTTACCGTTTTTTTCCATTCATCCAGCTGTGCCTGTATCTTCTCTGCCAATGCACTTTCTCTTTCTTCCACGCTCTCTTTTGCCTTTGCATAAGATTTTTCGAAATCTTCTTCTTTCCAGACATCATAATATGTAAACGCTGTCCCGCCGCTAGATATCTCATCCTGCGTCAATTCTTCTGCATTGATCTGAAAGCCTGACATTGCTGATTCTTTACAGTAATCTGAACGATAAACCTCCTGTTTCTGCTGTCGGATATTTTCTGTATAGACATAATCCTCATCCGTTGGATAGGATCCCCGGTAAATGCCCAGCACATCAATTTCTGTTATATTGGATACCTCGCTTGGAACAATTCTTCCATCCTCAATCTGATAATCTGTCCCCTCTTCCCCATATAATAAAAGGTGGGCATATTCATCATCTGTATGAAGCAGGGTCAGAAGCTGCATAGCCTCTTCAGCATTTTTTGAATTGGCACAAATACCATTTGTCCCGCCGTTCCTAGCAAAATTTGGCACAAAATCCAACTCCTGAATGGTCACACTATCTTCAATTTCATTCAAAAGGTCATTCTTTTGTGTCAATAAAATACTAAATTCCTTGTTTTGTATTTTTTCCTCAATCTGATCTGCAGAAGCGGAATCAGTGCTAACAAAGCTGCACGCATCATCCACCTGTCCGTCCTCCCACAACGTATTTAACATCTTATAAAAATCATAAACCTTACTCTCTGAATACGGAAAACATACCTTTCCATCCTCCGCATCAAAAAACAATCCCTCTTTTTCATAGTATCCCAAAACGCTTGCTATAGCGCTATAATCCCATGTAAAAATCAATTTTTCAGTATCATCCGTCAAATATTCAGCAAGTGTTGTAATATCTCCATCAAATTGTTCTGCTTCTTCCTCTGAAATATATTCATTATTAAATACAACACAATATCTTCCATCATCATAAATGCCATTTGGTATGGTATAAATGGTCCCATCTACCGTCACGCTTCCCCAAAGTACACTTTCATACTCTTCATAGAGAGCTTTTCCGGCATCACTTTCCAGATATGGCTCTAAATCAAGAAATAACCCATCACGGCATAGAGCAGAAACCACATTGATCTGTTCATCTGTATTTTGTCCGCCAAGTGCTATGTCGGTATCTCCATTTTTTAATACCTCCCGCACTTCTTCGTCATAATAATCTTCGTTTAAATATTGAAACTTTAGCTGGAAAGAATATCCATCTTTTTTTAATTTTTGATTAAATAATTTCAGACAGGCTTCATCGACTGCTGCATCCTCAGAGATTGTCCAGATAATATCCCCCTTCTCTCTTTCCACCAGGCGCGAACGAACATCCTCTTCAACATCAATATCCTCTTCTTCCGGAGCTTCCGTATTAATGAAATGTCCTGCTTCACTTACCTCACTTTCTTCCTTTTCCCCTTTTCCCTGATACCAAATCAGATAAACGGAAAAAATAAGAAGTACAGCAACTATACAGCCAATAATCGTTATTTTTTTCTTTTTCATGTTAAATTTCCCCCTCATTTTATATTTTTTTGTAAAAACGAAATTTTGAATAAATAATACAAATTTCGGCAATACACTTGATATAGTAT